>CAZHDP010000006.1:0-25005 GCA_964531605.1 uncultured Burkholderiaceae bacterium
TCCAGCAATGAAATTCTGGAAGCACTGACCGACCCGCTCAACAGCATTGTTTCCGCCGTGAAGAATGCGCTGGAGCAGACGCCGCCCGAACTCGGTGCCGACATTGCCGACCGCGGCATGATGTTGACCGGCGGTGGCGCCCTGCTGCGTGACCTGGACCGCTTGCTGGCCGAAGAAACCGGCTTGCCCGTGCTGGTGGCCGAAGACCCTTTGACCTGCGTGGTGCGGGGTTGTGGCATGGCCCTGGAGCGCATGGACCGCCTGGGCAGCATTTTCACCAACGAGTAAGCACAGACCAAGGAGCCGGCGATGCCGCTCGGTACGCTGGACAGATCTCCGCCGCCCTTCTTCAAGCAAGGGCCATCGGCACTCTCCAAACTGATCTTTTTCAGTGCGTTGGCGCTGTTTTTGATGGTGGCCGACCTGCGCCTTCAGATTGCGCAACCCGTGCGCGCGGCGGTCGCCACGGTGCTGTACCCCGTGCAATGGTTGGCCTTGTGGCCTGGCCGTGCGTTGGGGCACGGTGCGGGGTACTTTCAGTCGTTGGAGGCCGCGCAATCGGCTGAATCCGACGCCAAAAAGAAGCTCAGTGTGCAGTCCTTGCGCGCTGGTCAGGTGGAGCAATTGACGCTGGAAAACGCCCGCTTGCGCCAATTGATGGGCCTGCGAGACCAACTCAAAACCCAAGCGCTGGCCGCTGAAGTGCTGTACGACGCTGCAGACCCCTACACCCGCAAAGTCGTGGTGGACAAGGGGCTGACCCAAGGCGTGGTTGCGGGCTCCCCGGTGATCGACGAATCCGGCGTCTTGGGGCAAGTCACACGCGTGCACCCTTTGGTCAGCGAGGTCACGCTCATCACCGACCGTGACCAGGCCATTCCCGTGCTCAACACCCGCACAGGTGCGCGCAGCGTCGCTTTCGGCGACCCCGTGATCCACGGTGGCGTGCTGGAGTTGCGTTTCATGGCGGGCAATGCCGATGTGCAAGTCGGCGATGTGCTGACCACCAGTGGCATTGACGGTGTCTACCCACCCGGCTTGCCCGTGGCCCGCGTAGACCGCGTGGAGCGCCGTGCCGACTCCGGATTCGCCAAAATTTACTGCGTGCCCCAAGCCCTGACGACTGGGCCTCGGCACGTCATGTTGCTCAAGCCCTTGTCCGATCAAATCCCTGCACGCCCGGCACCCGAGCCAGCACCGTCTGCCGGTAAGGGAGGTCGCCGATGATCATGCGGCCCGGCCAGCCCTTGCTGCTCCCAGCCAATCCGGTGTTTGTCTGGGGCACGCTGATCGTGGGCATGCTGCTGAACTTTGTGCAAAATATGAGCCTGTGGGGCCGAGGGGCGTGGACGCCCGACATCCTGGCCCTGATTTTGGTGTTCTGGACCGTGCACGTGCCCTTGCGCATCAGCATAGGTGCCGCCTTTTTGTTCGGCCTGTGCATGGATGTACACCAGACCTCCTTGCTCGGGCAGCACGCCTTGTCGTACACCGTGCTGAGTTTTTTTGCCATCACCATCCGCTATCGGCTGCTGTGGTTTTCGGTGCCCACACAAGCTTTGCAGGTGTTGCCCTTGTTGTTTGCCGCGCACGCCATTGAGTTGATCATCCGCGTGATCGCCGGTGGGGTGTTTCCGGGCTGGCAGGTATTCATCGCGCCGGTGCTTGAAGCCCTGCTGTGGCCGGTGATCAGCGTGATTTTGCTGATCCCGCAGCAGCGCGCCCCTGACCCCGACAAAAACCGCCCGTTGTAGTGGGCGCTGATTCGACATGACCGAGTTACGCAACGTCGAAAGCGACCTGTACCGGTTTCGCGCCCGGGTGATCGTGGCCGGGGTGCTGGTGGTGTTTGCGTTTGTGCTGCTCGCCTCGCGCCTGGTGTACCTGCAGGTGTACCGCTATGACGACCTGAGTGAGCAAGCCGAAAGCAACCGCACTGCAGTGGTCCCCGTGGTGCCCAACCGGGGTTTGATCCTGGACCGCAATGGGGTGGTGCTGGCGTCCAACTATTCGGCCTACACCTTGGAGATCACCCCTTCCAAAGCCGGCAACATGGAGCAGACCATCGAAAGCCTGGCGCAGGTGGTCGACATTCAACCGCGTGATCGCCGTCGCTTCAAAAAGCTGATGGACGAATCCCGCAGCTTCGAGTCCTTGCCGATCCGCACCCGTTTGAGCGACGAAGAAGTCGCCAAATTCGCTGCCCAGCGGTTTCGCTTCCCTGGTGTTGAAATCAAGGCTCGCTTGTTCCGCAACTACCCCTACGGCCACGTGGCCAGCCATGTGATTGGCTACATCGGCCGCATCAACCCATCTGAAAAAGAACGCATTGCCGACTCTGACGACGAGGCCAATTACCGGGGCACCGAGTACATCGGCAAACTCGGTGTGGAGCAAAGCTACGAGCAACAACTGCACGGCATGACCGGGGTCGAGCAAGTCGAAACCTCGGCGGGTGGCCGTGCTGTGCGCCGCCTCAACAGCAGCCCTGCGACCCCCGGCAATACCGTGGCCCTGTCGATCGACATCAAGTTGCAAAAACTGGTGGAAGACCTGTATGGTGACCGCCGTGGCGCGCTGGTGGCCATCGAGCCCAAAACGGGTGAGGTGCTGGCCTTTGTCAGCAAGCCCACGTTTGACCCCAACCTGTTCGTCGAGGGCATTGACTCTGAGAACTGGAAAGAGCTGAACGAGTCGCCCGACAAGCCCTTGCTGAACCGTGCGCTGCGGGGCACTTACCCGCCAGGCTCCACTTACAAGCCGTTCATGGCCCTGGCCGCGCTGGAAACCGGCAAACGTAACCCGCAGCAAGCCATTTCTGACCCGGGTTTCTTCATGTTCGGCGGCCATCGCTTCCGTGACGACAAAGAGGGCGGGCATGGCATGGTGGACATGTACCGTTCCATCGTGCAGTCCTGCGACACCTATTACTACCTGCTGGCCAATGACATGGGCGTGGACCTCATGCACAACCAGATGGCTCCCTTGGGGTTTGGGCAATTGACGGGCATCGACATCCTCGGCGAATCACGCGGCATCTTGCCGTCCACCGAGTGGAAGCGCCGTGCCTACAAACGGCCCGAACAAAAGCGCTGGTACGCGGGTGAAACCATCTCGCTGGGCATTGGGCAGGGCTACAACAGCTTCACCATGCTGCAACTGGCGCACGCCACCGCCACGCTGGCCAGCGACGGTCTCAAGATGAAGCCCCACCTGGTGCGTGAGGTGACCGACATCGTGACCCGCGAGCGCCAAGCCATCGCCAAAGAGCCCCAAGCCCAACTGCCCTTGAGCGCCGCCAACATCGCGGTCATCAAAAAAGCGTTGGTCGGCGTGAACATCGAGGGCACGTCCGCTTCAAGCTTTCGCAACGCCACGTACACCAGCGCGGGCAAAACCGGCACGGCACAGGTGATTCAGATCAAACAAGACCAGAAGTACGACGCCAGCAAGATCGACGAGCGCCACCGCGACCATGCCCTTTACATGGCTTTCGCACCGGCGGACAACCCCCAAGTGGCGGTGGCCATGATCGTTGAAAACGCAGGCTTCGGGGCGCAAAGTGCAGCCCCCATCGCCCGGCGTGTGTTCGACTATTGGTTGACGGGCAAATACCCCTCGGTGGAAGACATGGCCGCTGTGAGCAAAGGTCAGGCGACCGTGCCGATCGGGACACCGCGGTTGGTGGCCGACATTCCCCTGCCAGGCGAAACGCCCTTGGTCAAAGCACTGGGCCCAGCATCGTCTGTGGTCGCGCCCGCCCCCGCCCCGCGTTCATCGGCCATGCGCTGAGGCGGCCCTGTAGGGGTTCTGGGGTCAACGCAAAAACGCGTCGTAACCCGTTTTAAGGATCAGCGCGCTCACCACCACAATGAACACGCTCCGCACAAAGTCGGTGCCTCGCTTGAGGGCGAGACGCGTGCCGATCAAACTGCCCACCACGTTCGCCACGGCCAACGGGATTGCAAAATGCCACCACACGTGGCCTTTGAGGGTGAACAGGATCAAGGCCGCACCGTTGGTGGCGGTGTTCATCAGTTTGGCCGAGGCGGATGCGTTCAAAAAATCGTAGCCCAACCAGCGCACGAACAAAAACACAAAAAAGCTGCCCGTGCCGGGGCCAAAGAACCCATCGTAAAACCCGATCAACACCCCAATCAGGGATGCGGCAAGCGCCTCTGCGCGACCGCTGTAGCGCGGCGCGTGCGTGCGGCCCAGGTCTTTTTTGGCCAAGGTGTACACCAGCACGGCCAACAACACCAAAGGCAGGGCCCGGCGCAGGTAACCCGGTGAGAGTATGGTGACCAGCCAAGCCCCCGCCATCGAGCCGGCAAAGCCTGCACAGGCCGCTGGCAGCATGCTGGTCCAGCGCATGTGTACGCGTCGGCTGTATTGCCAGGTCGCCACGGCTGTGCCCCAAATGGACGCGCTTTTGTTCACGCCAAACAAGGTGGCCGGGTGCGTGGTGGGGAAGGTGGCGAACATCGCGGGCACCAGGATCAAGCCGCCCCCGCCAACAATGGCATCCACAAAGCCGGCCAACAGCGAGGCCAGCGTGACGATCAAAAGTTCCATGGGAGAGGGCGTTGCGGGTCAGAGAAGGAGGGCAGATTGTCGCGCACAGGTGCACGCGGTGGGTTTCAGTGGGTCCAGAATTGAAAAAGGCACCGGTTTTGCCGGTGCCTTGTTCTCTTCGACCTGTCTCCTCGGCCCTCTTCTGGCGTGCGTTCCTGGGTAGGAAGCCGCGAGTGACTGGACTATAGCGGCTTGCACCACCCCGGTGCCTAGGTGCTTTCCCGAGCATCGGCCAAGATCCAGCCCGCCGCCTTCTCGGCAACCATCAGGGTGGGCGAGTTGGTGTTGCCGCTGGTGATGGTCGGCATCACGCCTGCATCGACCACCCGCAAACCGGCCACACCGCGCACGCGCAGGCGTGAATCCACGACCGCTGTCGGGTCATCCGCCCGGCCCATTTTGGTCGTGCCCACGGGGTGAAAAATCGTGGTGGCAATGTCGCCTGCCAGCTTGGCCAACTCGTCGTCCGTCTGGAATTGCACACCGGGCTTCCATTCCTGCGGCTTGTATTTCGCCAGGGCCGGTTGAGCCGCAATCTGGCGGGTGATGCGCAATGAATCGGCGGCCACCTTGCGGTCTTCGGGCGTGCTCAGGTAGTTGGGGGCGATGGCCGGCGCGTCTTCAAACCGGTTGGATTTGAGCTGCACCGTGCCTCGGCTGGTCGGATTCAGGTTGCACACGCTGGCCGTGAACGCCGGGAAGCTGTGCAGCGGCTCGCCAAACGCGTCCAGGCTCAGGGGCTGTACGTGGTATTCGATGTTCGGGTACGGCTGATCGGCGCTGCTGCGGGTGAAGGCGCCGAGCTGCGAGGGCGCCATGCTCATCGGCCCCGTGCGCTTGAAGGCGTATTCCAGCCCGATCATCGCCTTGCCCCACAGCGAATTGGCCAAGGTGTTGAGCGTCTTCACGCCCTCTACTTTGTACACCGCGCGAATTTGCAAGTGGTCTTGCAAGTTGGCCCCCACACCGGGCAGGTCCACCAAAGGCGTCACGCCCTTGTCTTTCAGTTGCTGGGCCGGGCCGATGCCCGAGAGCTGCAAAATCTGCGGCGAGCCGATGCTGCCCGCGCTCAACAACACCTCACGCTCCGCCTGGGCGGTCACCATTTCTTTGCCGTCCCACACCTGTACGCCGATGCAGCGCTGGCTGCCATCGGGCAGCTTCTCCAGTACCAGGCGAGACACTTGCGCGGCAGTCCACATCTCAAAATTGGGACGGCTGTAACAGGCGGGCCGCACAAAGGCTTTGGCCGCGTTCCAGCGCCAGCCGTTTTTCTGGTTCACCTCGAAATAGCCCACGCCCTCGTTGCTGCCGGTGTTGAAGTCGTCGGTGGCGGGAATGCCCGCTTGCACAGCCGCTTGCGCGAAGGCGTCCAGCACGTCCCAGCGCAGGCGCTGTTTTTCCACCCGCCATTCGCCCCCACTGCGCCGGTCCACCGTTTTGTAGGTGCCGGTGCGCTGAGATTGGTGCGCATGGAAGCGTCGAATTTCGGCTTTTCGCTCGTCAGATAAGCCTGATGCGCTGTCTAATTTATGGTAATTTTCGTGTGCCAAAAAGTCAGGCAGCGCGTTGTGCCAGGTCCAGGCGTCGTCACCCGTCAGTTGGGCCCAATGGTCGTAGTCGCGTGCTTGGCCGCGCATGTAGATCATGCCGTTGATGCTGGAGCACCCGCCCAGAACCTTGCCGCGCGGGTAGCGCAGCGTGCGGCCATTCAAGCCCGCATCGGCCTCGGTGTTGTACAGCCAGTCGGTGCGCGGGTTACCGATGCAATACAGGTAGCCCACCGGGATGTGCACCCAGTGGTAATCGTCTTTGCGCCCCGCCTCGATCAACAGCACCCGGTAGCGCGGGTCGGCGCTCAAGCGGTTGGCCAGCAGGCAACCGGCGGTGCCAGCGCCGATGATGATGTAGTCGAAGGTCGGGTTGCTCATGAGGCGATTTACTTCGACGTGGGCATCACAAACTCGGCGCCCTTGCCGATGCTCTCGGGCCAGCGCTGCATCACGCTCTTTTGCTTGGTGTAGAAGCGCACGCCTTCTTCGCCGTAGGCGTGCATGTCGCCAAACAAGCTGCGTTTCCAGCCGCCAAAGCCGTGCCAAGCCATGGGCACGGGAATGGGCACGTTGATGCCGACCATGCCGACCTGGATGCGGCGACTGAATTCGCGCGCCACGTTGCCGTCGCGGGTGAAGCAACTCACGCCGTTGCCGAATTCGTGGTCGTTGATGATTTTCACGGCTTCGGCAAAGTCCTTCACGCGCACGCACGACAGCACGGGGCCGAAGATTTCTTCTTTGTAGATGCGCATGTCGGTCGTCACGTTGTCAAACAGCGTGCCGCCAATCCAGAAACCGTTGTCGCAGCCAACGCCGGCCTGCGCGCCTTTGAAGCCACGGCCATCCACCAGCAGCTGGGCACCCTCTTTGACGCCTTGCTCGATGTAGCCGGTGATGCGGTCCAGGGCCGCTTGCGTGACGATGGGGCCCATCTCAGCGGCCAGGTTTTCGCCCGTGAGCACTTTCAGGGTTTTGGTGCGCTCGATCAACGCGGGCATGACCTTGTCAGCCGCGTCGCCGACGAACACCGCCACGCTGATGGCCATGCAACGCTCGCCAGCCGAGCCGTAGGCTGAGCCGATCAGTGCGTCCACGGTTTGGTCGATGTCAGCGTCGGGCATCACCACCATGTGGTTCTTGGCGCCGCCCAGGGCTTGCACGCGCTTGCCATGGTGGGCACCGGTTTCGTAGATGTAATTGGCAATCGGTGTGGAGCCCACAAAGCTCACCGCCTTCACGTCAGGGTGCACCAGCAGCGCGTCGACGGCTTCTTTGTCGCCCTGCACCACGTTGAACACGCCATCGGGCAAGCCCGCCTTTTTGAGCAGGTCCGCCATCATCAAGGCGGGTGTTGAGTCCAGCGGGCTGGGCTTGAGGATGAAGGTGTTGCCCGCTGCAATCGCCACGGGGAACATCCACATGGGCACCATCACCGGGAAGTTGAACGGCGTGATACCAGCCACCACGCCCAGGGGCTGGCGCATGGTCCAGTTGTCGATGCCGGTGGACACTTGCTCGGTGTAGTCGCCCTTGAGCAGCTGCGGAATGCCGGTGGCGAATTCAACGATGTCGATGCCACGCGTCACCTCGCCTTGGGCGTCGGTGAACACCTTGCCGTGCTCGGCGGTGATGGCGTGGGCCAGCGCATCACGGTGCTGGTTGAGCAACTCCAAAAACTTGAACATCACACGTGCCCGGCGCAACGGCGGCGTGTCGGCCCAGGCTGGAAAGGCGGCTTGCGCAGCGGCCACGGCGGCATTCACCTCGGCGCCGTTGGCCAAGGCCACGCTGCCCGTCACCGCGCCCGTGGCGGGGTTGGTCACGTTTTGGCGGCGGCCCGACTGACCCGCTACCACTTTGCCGTTGATGACGTGGTCAATATTTGCAATGCTCATGGTCTCAAATCCTTAAAGAATGCGTGAGTGTGGCTAAATCTGTGCCCGAAAGCCAATGAAATGGCCAAAATAACAGTATAAGTTTGGCAAATGAAACGATCCGGAGGTGCTGCCCTTGGCTGAACTCGACCCCCAAACCCTGCGTGCCTTTGTGGCCGTGGCCCGAGAGGGAAATGTATCGCGTGCCGCACTGCGTTTGCATCGGAGCCAACCCGCGGTCAGCTTGCAGCTCAAAAGCCTGGCCGACAGCACGGGTTTGACCTTGTTCACCCGCACGCCGCAAGGCCTGGCGCTCACGCCCGACGGCACGGCCTTGCTGCCCCAGGCTGAGAAAGTACTCGCCTCACTGAGCGACTTCACCCACGCCGCACAGCGCCTGCACACCACCGTGCGAGGCACGCTGCGCATCGGCACCATCCTTGACCCCGAGTTCACCCGCTTGGGCGCCTTTCTGAAAGAGCTGGTCGAATCTGCTCCGCAGATCGAAACCGAATTGCGCCAAGGCATGAGCGGCGAGGTGCTGGCGCAAATCAGTCGGGGCGATCTGGATGTGGGCTTCTATTTGCGTCCTCCCACTGCATCTGCGCCATTTGATGCTATGAATTCAGAAGCAAACCTGAGCTTTCAGCCTCTGACGCACTTCACTTACCGCGTGCTTGCCCCCGCAGGCTGGGGCCCGCAAGTGCTCGGCCGCGACTGGAAAGCGCTGGCCGCCTTGCCCTGGCTGGCCACACCCCCCGCCTCTGTGCACCACCGTTTGTTGGCCAGCATTTATGGCCCGCAGTCCACCCTGGGCCTGCAATCGGTCGAGCCCCGTCGCGTCGCCTTGGTGGACCAGGAATCGTCGATGCTGGACTTGGTGAAATCCGGCGTGGGCCTGTCACTCGCCCGCGACTCCATCGCCATCCGCGAAGCCCAGGCCCGAGGCCTGGTGATCGCCGACCGGGTCAGCCTGGACTGCGTGCTGGGCTTTGCCTGCCTGAAAGCGCGGGTGAGTGAGCCGGTGGTGGCGAGTGCGTGGGAGGCGTTGGGGCGGGTGTGGGGGTGGAAGTTACAGCACGCAGTCACTTCGGAGCGATGCTGTCAGCAAAGCGAACCACTGAATCCTCAAAACCAGAACTTCAAGCCCACCCTAGCGGTGCGTGGCAGCGAGGGGTGAAAGTGCAGCGTGCTGCGCGTGCCGCCTTCAACAAACGCCGCCTCACCCGGCAGGCGCGACGCGTAGGCGTATTCGGTGTCATTGGCCTGGCGGTTGAACAGGTTGAACACCTCCAATGCCAGTTCGGCATTGGGGCTCATCCGGTAGGCTGCTTTGAAATTTACCAAGGTGCTGGCACTGCCGCGGATCGAGTTGTCTTCGATCAACGCCCGGGGGCCAAAATGCCGGATGCGGGAGCCCACCGTCCACGGACCGCTCTGGTAGGTGATGCCCAGGCTGGCGACCCGCTCCATCGAACCTGGAATGAAGTCGCCAGCCGAATCTGCGTTGGTGAAGCGCGCGCGGGACAGCGACAGGTCAGCATCGATGTCCCAGGTCCGACCCGGGCGCCAGTTGCTGGTGACCTCAATGCCCCTGCGCAGCGACGGGCGTGATGCTTCTGTGGTGCCCGCATCGCCCACAAAAAGCAGCTCGGAATTGAGTTTCATCACCCACAGCGCGACCGTGGTGCTGAGTTGTTCGTGCCATTGTTGCCGCGCCCCCACCTCGTAACCGGTCGCGGCCACCAAGGCCGTGGCAGGCTTGACGGACAGCGTGGGGTCACGTGGGTCTGCTTTCATCACCGTGCCCCGGGCATCATTGCTGTGAAACCCTCGGCCCCAGTTGGCGTACAGGTCGATCTGGTGGCTGGGGCTGTAAACCAAGGATGCCTTGGGGCTGCGCAGTGTCGCGGTGGAGCGACCACTGTTGGCGGCGATCGAACTTTGCACGTCTGCTGCCTGACGGTCTAAGCGCAGACCCAGAACGCTACGCAGCTTGGGAGCGAGTTGCAACTCGGCTTGGGTCCACAGGCCGATGGCATTTTGTTGTACGCGATCCCGGCGCACGGTATCGGTTCGCACGCGGGCCAGCGTGTCGTACAAGCCGACCTCCCCCATGTTGTCCCGGCGCAGGTTAGTGCCCAAGGTCACCAGCGCGTCGATGCCGCCTAACAGCGGCAGGTGGGCAGGCACGGTGAGCGGCAGACGGTGCGAAAGGCTCAGGCCCAAGGCGTTGCGCCGGTCTGTTTGCGAAAACTGGTCCAGCGGGGTGCTGCCATTGCAGGCGGCCGGCAGGGTGGCCGGACTGGGGCTGCTGCCCTTACCGCTGCATCCCCGGGTGTAGTAGGTGAACTGCGAGAACAAATCAAAGGCATAGCGCAAGGCGTAGACGTTGAGCCGGGTTTGACCGTCTTTGTCGGTGTGCGCCCAGTTCGCATTCAGGCCGGTGCGGCGGGTCTGGCCTCCGGCAGTAGGGTCGAGCGAGCCGTAACGCCCGATCAGCCCTGCGTCCACTGCGCGCTGGGGAATTTGGTCGGTCGAAGTCCAAGCGGCCTCGTAGTGGGTCAGGCCCAGCCCCCAGCCATTGTCCAGGTTGCCTTGGGTGTATTTCGCCAACAGGTTGGTGCGACGCAAGCCCTGCTTCACGGTCCAGGGGCCATCGTCTTGCAGTTGTTCTCCGGCGATCAACAGGTCACCGCCTTTCACCTTCAGCGATTCCACCGCCAGAGCCCGACGATGGCCGAACCCGCCCAGTTGGATGCTGCCAAACGGGTGGTTGACGCGACGCACGGTGCGCAGGTGCACGGCACCCGCAGCCGCAAAGTCGCCGTCTTCGGCGCTGTAGGGCCCTTTGCGGTATTGGACAGACTCGATCAGCTCCGGGATCAAAAACCCCAGGTCGGTGTAGCCCTGACCATGGGCATGGGTAGGCAGGTTGACCAGTACGCCATCCACCGTGGTGGCCAGGTCGGTACCGTGGTCCAGGTTAAAGCCCCGCAAATAGTACTGGTTGGCCTTGCCCTCGCCCGCGTGCTGGGTGGCGACCAAGCCGGGCACCGATTCCATCACATCACCCGCGCGCAGCAGCGGTCGCGTGCGCAAGTGCTTGGGGGTGACGACGCCTTCGCTGGCGGTGGTGGCCACGCCTTGCAGATCCTCGCGGGTGCTTCGCACGGTCACTTCATGGATAGATGTGTCGATCGGGTCGTGCGCATGTGCTCCTGTGCTGACCAAGACGCCGACAAGGCCCTTGAGCAAGCAGGGAGCGAAGCTGCGAGTCTTGGCAATGGCAGTGCTCGCTGGGTGTGGGTCAATGGAGGGCGAGCAAGGACACATCAACGGTCCATTTTAAGAGCCCTGGCCTGTGCCACCAATGCCGCCACCATGGTGTCCACCTGTGCATTCGCCCCCCGGTAGAGGGGCCTCACCAGGTGGATGGCGTAGGGGATGGGCACGCTGAAGGGGCGGATCACCAGGGCTGGGTCCTGGCCCTGGCCTTGTGTCAGTGCCGTCAAGGGGTTGACGATGGCCAAGCCCAAACCGTGCATGACCATGGCGCAGACGGCATCGGCGCTGTGGGTTTCGATGCGCAATTGGCGGGGCACGCTGTCGCGGGCAAAGATGGCGTCGATTTGCTGGCGGTAGGGGTCACCGGCGGACAGGCTCACAAAGGGTTGATCGGCAAAGTCTTGGGGCGTCAGTTGCGCTTTGGCGGCCAGGGCGTGGCCTCTGGGCAGGATGCAGACCTCGTCGGCTTGCAACAGCAGGGTGGATTCGGTGCCCGGGATGGGGCGGGTGGATTCACTCAGGCCCAGGTCGTAGCGTTGGGCGCTGAGGGATTCCTCCAGCCATGGGGATTCTTGCGGCGTGATCAGCACTTGCGCATCAGGATGATCTTCGTAAAAACGTTGGCACGCGCCCGGCAGCAGCGAGCGCGAATGCGCGGGTTGGCAACTCAACGTCACCGGGCCGGTGGCCGAATCGGCCAGACGCTGTGCAAAGCGCTGGAGCTGGTCCATGCCGATGTAGGCGCGTTGCACCTCGTCGTACAGCACTTGGGCGCGCACCGTGGGCACCAGTCGACCGCGTTGGCGTGTGAACAAGTCATAGCCCAGCAGTTGCGCCATGCGGGCCAGTTCACGGCTCACCGTGGGTTGCGAGCTGTTCAGTGCATGGGCCGCTGCGGTGACGCCGCCACTGTTCATCACCGCGCGAAAGACCTCGATGTGGCGTTGGGTGATGCCCGGGGCTGTGTTGGGTGCGTCGGAGGAGGGGTGAGGCATGCGTCATTGTGGCATGTCATATCCAAAATGAATGGACATTGAACAAATCAGTATTTGATGCCATGAATGAGTTTGGGCACACTCGGCGCATGACACACAGCACCACGCCCCACACGCCTTCCAGCATCCATCCCAAAACCTCGATCAGTGACGCGCTCATCCGCCAACTGGCCCAGACCCACGGCACGCCCCTGTGGGTGTATGACGCCTCGGTGATCCGCCAGCGCATCCAGAGCTTGTCCGCTTTCGAGACCGTGCGCTTTGCGCAAAAAGCTTGCTCCAACATCCACATCTTGCGCCTGATGCGTGAGCAGGGCGTGGTGGTGGATGCCGTGTCGCGCGGCGAGATCCTGCGCGCGTTGCAGGCGGGTTACACAGCAGGTGGTGATGTCGATTCTGAGGTGAGCGGCATCGTGTTCACCGCCGACGTGTTCGACCAGGCCACCTTGGACACGGTGGTGCAACACCGCGTGCCTGTCAATGCGGGCTCCATCGACATGCTCGGGCAGCTGGGGGCGGTGTCGCCTGGCCACCGGGTGTGGTTGCGCATCAACCCTGGCTTTGGCCATGGCCACAGCAACAAGACCAACACCGGCGGTGAGCACAGCAAACATGGCATCTGGCATGCCGAACTCGAAGCCGCGCTGGCTGTGGTGAAGGCGCAGGGCTTGGTGCTGGAAGGCCTGCACATGCACATCGGTTCGGGCGTGGACTACGGCCATTTGAAGTCGGTGTGTGGCGCGATGCTCGATTTGCTGCGCCGCACCCAGGCCGCTGGCCTGGACGTCAAGGCGCTGTCCGCCGGAGGCGGCCTGAGCATCCCCTACCGCGCAGGCGATGCGGGCATCGACACTGTGGCCTACCACCAGCTGTGGCAAGAGGTGCAAGCCCAAGCCAGCCAGCTGTTCGGCCACAAGGTCCACATGGAGCTGGAACCTGGCCGCTACCTGGTGGCCGAGTCCGGTCTGTTGATTGCGCAAGTGCGTGCCACCAAAAATGCCGGGGCCAACCATTTCATGCTGCTCGACACCGGCTTCAACGAGCTGATGCGCCCCAGCATGTATGGTGCCCATCACCACATGAGCGTGTTGCCTGCGGTGGCCGGTGCCGCGCTGGCCGCGCCCCAGCCCACGGTGGTGGCTGGGCCTTTGTGCGAATCAGGTGATGTGTTCACGCAGACCGACGGTGGCGTGGTCACGCCGCGCGATTTGCCGCCAGCGCAAGTGGGTGACTTGGTGGTGATACACGACGCGGGCGCGTACGGCGCGTCGATGTCTTCCAACTACAACAGCCGCCCGCTGGCCGCCGAAGTGCTGGTGGACGGTGGGGTGCCCCAACTGATCCGCCGCCGCCAGACGGTGGAAGAGTTGTTGGCGCTTGAAGCGGTGTGATGGGCGCTGCTGTGCGTCAGGCCGCTGCGCGGCCCGTGATCAGCCCTGGACTTCGTGGTACGCCCAGGTGACCCAGGGCATCAGCGCTTCCAAATCGGCGCGTTCGACGGTGGCACCGCACCAAATGCGCAAACCGGCAGGGGCATCTTTGTAGGCGGCAATGTCGTAAGCCACGCCTTGCGCGTCCAGCAGCTTGGCCAGGTTTTTGACCTGGGCCTCGCTCAGCTTGAGGGTCAGGCACACGCTGGTGTTGGAACGGGTGGCCGGGTCTTTGGCCAGGAAGTCGATCCAGTCGTTCGCGGCGACGAAGTCTTCAATCACCTTCAGGTTGGCCATGCTGCGGGCGATCAAGCCTTGCACGCCGCCGATGCTTTCGGTCCATTTCAACGCATCCAGGTAGTCGACCACGCACAGCATCGATGGCGTGTTGATGGTGTCGCCGACAAAAATGGCCTCGTTCACCTTGCCGCCCGAGGTCATGCGGAAAATTTTGGGCAAAGGCCAGGGCGGGGTGTAGCTTTCCAGTCGCTCGATGGCGCGCGGGCTCAGGATCAGCATGCCGTGGCCGCCTTCACCTCCCAGTGCTTTTTGCCAAGAGTAGGTCACCACGTCGAGCTTGTCCCAAGGCATGTCCATCGCGAACACAGCCGAGGTCGCGTCACAGAACGTCAAGCCTTTTCGGTTGGCGGGAATCCAGTCGCCATGAGGCAGTTTGACGCCTGAGGTGGTCCCGTTCCAGACGAACACCACGTCGTTGTCGAAGTTCACCGCGCTGAGGTCGACCAAATCACCATAAGCGGCTTTGCGCACGGTCACGTTGGGCAGTTTGAGCTGCTGTTGGATGTCGGTGACCCAAGCGCCGCTGAAAGATTCCCACTCCAGCACGTCCACACCCCGTGCCCCCAGCATGGACCACATGGCCATCTCAATCGCGCCGGTGTCAGACGCGGGCACCACCCCCACGCGGTAGCCCTCGGGCAAACCCAGCAGGCGCGCTGTTTCTGAGCACACCAAGCCCAGCGTCTTTTTGCCCAGAGCCGAGCGGTGTGAGCGGCCCAGCACGTCGAGTTGCAAGGTGCTCACGTCGTAACCTGGGCGCTTGGCGCAGGGGCCGGACGAGAAATTCGGATTCTGGGGTTTGACGGCAGGTTGTTGCATGGTTTTGGAGGAAACGGGCAAGGTGAAACAGGCAAAAAAGTTCAGCCGGATAGCCTAACACGGCAGCCTGCGCCGCCACGCCAAGCGCACCTGCGTTCTCAGCCTTTGCCCAACACGGGGAACAGGGTGTGCAGGCCATCGGTCATCACCTCCACCGACAGCGCTGCGAGGATCAGGCCCATCAAACGGGTCATCACGTTGATGCCGGTGCGACCCAACAGGCGGGCAATCGGTTGCGCCATGGCAAAGCAGACCACGATGGCCAAGGCAATCACCAGGCCGTAGCCCACCAGCGTGCCCAATTGCCAAACGGTTTTGGCTTTGTCCGCAAAAATCACCACCGTGGACATGGTGGCTGGCCCGGTCAACAGCGGGATCGTGAGTGGCACCACCGCAATGCTGGCCCCGGCCGCGGCTTTGGCTGCGGTGTCGCGGATTTCTTCGGCATTCGATTTGGATTCGGCAGGTTGTGCGTTCAGCATGGACAGCGCCGAGGTCATCAGCAGCAAGCCACCGCCCACCTGAAAGCTCGCCAGTGAAATGCCAAAGAAGCTGAGGATTTGCAAGCCCAGCAAGGCGCTGACCGCAATCACCATGAAGGCGCTGAACGCCGCCACGCGGATGGTACGCAGCCGTTCCTCGGCCGACATGCCTTGCGTGTAATGGATGAAAAAAGGCACGCACGCCAAGGGGTTGACGATGGCGAGCAGGGTGATGAGGGGTTTGTAATCCATGGGGAATGCCCGGCTTCAACGCCCACCCGACACATCGACCAGCGACATGGTGGTGTAACTGGCCTCGGCGCTCAACAGCCACAAGATGGCCAAGGCCACTTCGTCGGCCGTGCCGCCGCGTTTCATCGGCACCTGGTGCGCCAGGTCGGCCACCCGGTTGGGCAGGCCGCCAGAGGCATGGATGTCGGTCTCGATCAAACCGGGGCGCACAGCGTTCACACGGATGCCGTCTGCCGCCACTTCTTTGGCCAGGCCCAGCGTGAAGCTGTCTATCGCCCCCTTGGCCGCTGCGTAATCGACGTACTGGTCAGGTGAGCCCAAACGCGACGCCGCACTCGACACGTTCACGATCGCCCCGCCCTGCCCAAAACACGCGCCGTTGGGGCCGGGTGCGGTTCCGAAGTTCACCTGCCCGCTGCGTGTGCTCATGCGCCGCACGGCTTCTCGGGCGCACACGATGCTGCCGATCACGTTGATGTCAAACATGCGGCGCAGGCGCTCAATGCTCATGGTTTCGACGCGGGCCGGTTGGTCCACCACACCGGCGTTGTTCACCAGCGCCGACAGCGGGCCGAGGTGGGCGTCCACGGTGGCAAACAGGCGCATCACTTGGGCTTCGTCGGCCACATCGGCCTGAACGGCGATGGCCCGCCCGCCTGCTGCAGTGATGGTGTTCACCACCTGCTGGGCCGCCTGCGCGTTGTGGGTGTAGTTGATGGCCACCGCGTAGCCGCGTTGGGCGGCGATCAAAGCGGTGGCCGCACCGATGCCGCGACTGCTCCCGGTGATCAACATGACCGGTGGATGGCTTGACGAAGGATGAGCTTGCGGTTGCGTTGGCGCTTGGGTGGACATGGCCAGTCTCCAGTTCTTTAACCGATATTCCAAAAAGCAGCACCCTGCAGGAAATTTCGCAATGGGCCAGAATGCGTGCTCAGCACAAGCTGCATTGTCACTTCAGGAAGAGCCATGAGCCAGACCGTTGACTACTATATTGCGCCCCAAAGCCCATGGGTCTACTTGGGTCATGAGCGTTTCGTGGCCATGGCCAAACACGCGAACGCCACGGTCCGCGTCTTGCCTGTGGACCTGGGCGGGCGTGTGTTCCCGATCTCGGGTGGCTTGCCGCTGGGCAAGCGTGCCCCACAGCGACAGGCCTACCGCTTGTTGGAGTTGCAACGGTTCAGCGCGTTCCTGGGGGCGCCGTTGAACGTGCAGCCCAAATTCTTTCCTGTGGCGGGCGACGATGCCGCCCGGTTGATCATCGCGGCTGACCTCCATTTTGGGGCTGAAGAAGCGCTGCAGATCACGGGCGCGATCCTGAGTGCCGTCTGGGCGCAAGAACGCAACATCGCCTCCGAGGCTGTGCTGGTCGAGTTGCTCCAAGAGTGCGGTTTGCCCGTCCAGTTGATCGAGCAATCGCACAGCCAGGCCGCGCAAGAGCGTTACGAGGAAAACACCCAAGCGGCCATCGACGCAGGGGTGTTTGGTGCGCCGAGCTACGTGATTGACGGTGAAATCTTCTGGGGCCAAGACCGGCTCGATTTCGTTCAACGCAAGTTGTTGCCCGCCGAGCGCAGATTCCAGCCCTGAAACCCGCTGACATTCATTAACATCGTTGGCCATGAACAAACAGATTGAATTGACCGCCCCGGACGGTTTCCAGTTTCCGGTTTACGTGGGCAAACCCACCATGCCAGACGGCCAAGTGCCGGGTGCCGCCATCATCGTCTTGCAAGAAATCTTCGGCGTGAATGCCCACATCCGAGCGGTGACCGACAGTTTTGCCGCGCAGGGTTACCTTGCCTTGGCGCCCGCCTTGTTTCACCGCACCCAGACTGGCGTTCAGCTGGGTTACACGCCAGACGACGTGGCCAGCGGCATCCAGCTCAAAGGCAGCATCGAAGCCTTGCCGGCACCTGGTGTGTTGCAAGACATCCAGGCCACCATCGACTACGCTGCCGCCATGTGCGTGGGCAAGGTCGGTGTGACAGGCTTTTGCTGGGGTGGCTTGCAGTCGTGGCGTGCTGCCGCTGTGCTCAAGGGTTTGAGCGCCTCGGTGCCGTACTACGGGGGTGGCATGACCGTGGGGCAAGAGCTGACCCGCAGCCCGCAATGTCCGGTGCTGGTGCATTTTGGCGACCGCGACAAAGGCATTCCGATGGACACGGTGGAGGCCTTTCGTGCGGCGCAAGCGGCCGCCGGTGCACCGGTGGAGGTGCAGGTGTACGCGGCAGAACATGGCTTCAACTGCGACGAGCGCGCATCGTTTGACGTGACGGCCGCGACCTTGGCCAGCGAGCGCACCCTCAGCTTTTTTGCCCGACACCTGAGAGGCTGATTGGCCCACTTGTTCCCCCGGAGGTGCACCGTGTCCCCATTCAAAAACAGTTGTACCGCTTTATTGGCCTCATTGTTTGCTATTATTTTGGGAGCGTTTTTGGGTTGGAGCACAAACGCAAAGGCCCAGACTTACACCGGGCCACTGTTTGACGCCCACCTCCATTACAACGAGGAGGCGGCCAACGGGCCGCACCCGATCCCCGACGTGCTGGCGCGCATGCGGCGCAATGGCGTGAAGGCGATCGTGGCCAATTCGAGGCCCAACGATGGCACCCGTTCGCTGGCGTCTGCCACCGAGGTGGCGCAAGCGGGCGTGACGGTAGTGCCGTTCATTCGCCTGTACCGCAACCGGGCCGACTACGACAACTGGTTCCGCGACCCGACCATCTATGAGATGGTGCAGGCCGAGTTTGCCAAAGGCACCGCGGCAGGCCCTTACCGGGGCATCGGTGAATTTCACCTTTACGACAGCGCCAACGCCAATGGCCCCACGGCCAAGCGCTTGATGGCCTTTGCAGAAACCCACAAGTTGGTGGTGCTGTCGCATGTGGACGATGTGGCCATAGACCTGCTGATGGCCAATGCGCCATCCAAAGGGCAGCAGTCGCGTTTGATCTGGGCGCACACCGGCATCGGTGGTGCCGCGCCTGAGCGGGTGGATGCCCTGTTCACCCAATACCCCTTGCTGATGGGCGAGCTGTCTTACCGCCCGGGGCTCACCTGCGACGGGGGCAAGCTCTGTCCCGCCTGGCGCAGGCTCATCCTTAAGTACCCCACACGTTTCATGATCGGCTCGGACACCTGGGTCAACCAGCGCTGGCTGTATTACGACGAGCTGATGCAGGGCTACCGCACGTGGCTGGGTGACTTGCCGCCGGATGTGGCGCGCCAAGTGGCCTGGGAGAACGGCGCGACCCTGTTCGGCCTGCCCTTGTTGCGTTGAAGCGGTGTTAAGGTACGGCCGTGATCACCCTTTACTTTCACCCTGGCAGTGCCAACCTGATTCCCCATATCCTGCTGGAAGAGTTGGGTCTACCGTACCAACGCACCGAGGTTGACCGGGCCGGTGGCGCGCACAAGTCACCTGAATACTTGCGGCTCAATCCCAATGGCCTGATGCCCTTGTTGACCAACGGCGACCTGGTGCTCTACGAAACGGCCGCCATTTGCCTGCACCTGGTTGACACCCATCCCGAGGCCAGTTTGGCGCCCCCTTTGGGCAGCGTGGAGCGGGCGCATTTTTACAAATGGTTGATGTGGCTCACCAATACCCTGCAGACCACGTTGATGTCTTACTTTTACCCTGAACGGTGGGTAGACGAGGGCAACGTGGCGGGTGCTGCACAGGTCAAAGCCCACGCCGAGCGCAAAGCGGGTGGGTTGTTGGACCAGCTGGACGCTGAATTGGCCCGCCATGGTGGACCATGGTTTTGCGGATCAGCCTATTCCGCGCTTGACCCCTACGTGTTCGTGCTCTGCCGTTGGACCCGTGGGTTCGAGACGCCTGCTGCCAGAACCCGTCCCCATCTGGGCCCCTACCTGCAACGCATGCTGGCGCGCCCTGGGGTACAGCGCGGCTTGGCCGCCGAAGGTTTGACGCCGCCTTGGGTGTGATGCCCTTGCCGGGGCGGCCTAGCGCAGCAGTTGCTGCAGCACGCTGACCAAGGTGTGGCATTCGGCGTTGGTGCCGATGGAGATGCGCAGGAACTGGTCGATGCGGGGCTTGGCGAAATGCCGCACCAGGATGTTGTGTTGTCGCAGTTGCTGGGCCAGTGTTTTGGCGTCATGGCTTGGGTGGCGCGCAAACACAAAGTTCGCTTTGGACGGCAACACCTCAAACCCCAAGGCTTGCAGATCAGCGGTGAGCTTGTCACGGCTGTGGACGATGCGTTGGCAGGTGCTTTCAAAGTAGGCGGTGTCGAGCATCGCGGCTTTGGCGCCCGCCAGCGCAAGGCGGTCCAGCGGGTAGGAGTTGAAGCAGTTTTTGACCAGGCTCAGGGCGGCAATCAAGCCTGGGTCGCCGATGGCAAAGCCCACGCGCAAGCCGGCCAGCGAACGCGACTTGGACAGTGTTTGCACCACCAGCAAGTTGGGGAATGCTGTGACCATGGGTACCACGGACTCGGCACCAAAGTCCACATAGGCCTCGTCGATCACCACCACCGACTGCGGGTGCTGCGTCAGCAGGCTATGCAACGCGTCACGGCCCAAGGCGCTGCCGGTGGGGGCGTTGGGATTGGGCAGCACGATGCCGCCGTTCGGTCGGTCGTAGGCGCGCAGGTCCACCTGGAAGGCCGCGTCCACCGGGACGGTTTCGAACGCGATGTTGTACAGCGCGCAGTACACCGGGTAAAAGCTGTACGACACGTCCGGGAACAGGATCGGGTGCTCGTGCTTGAGCAGGGCCAAAAAGGCATGGGCCAACACCTCGTCCGACCCATTGCCCAAAAACACATGGTCTGGCGTCAGGCCATGCTGTTCGGCGATCACCTGTTGCAGGGCTTTGCCTTGCGGGTCGGGGTAGAGCCGCAGGTCGTCGCTGCTGGCGTGGTGCAGTGCTTCGATGACCCGGGGTGAGGGCGGGTAGGGGTTTTCGTTGGTGTTGAGTTTGACGAGGTTCGTCACACCGGGTTGTTCGCCGGGTGTGTAGGCCTCAAGGTTGCGGATGGAGGGGCTCCAGAATGCGTTCATGTGTCAGCGACCCGAGCGGGCCAAATAGCGTTTGCGCCAAAACAGCAGCACCAGCGTGAGTGCCAAAAAAACCATGGCCCCGGCGGCCAGCCAGAAGCCAGAAGCGCTGTGGATCAGCGGCAGGAAGTCGAAGTTCATGCCAAAAAAACCAGTGATCAGGTTCAAGGGCAAAAACACGGCGGTCAGCGCGGTGAGGGTGCGCATGATGTCATTGGTGCGGTGGCTTTGCACGCTGAAATGCATCTGCACGGCGGTTTCGGCGCTTTGCTCCAGGCGGCGCACGTGGTGCACCACCCGCTCGATGTGTTCCAGCACGTCGCGGCTGCGCACCTTGAGCAGTTCACGTTCGCGTTGCGCGGCAGGGGTGGCTGCATCGGGCCAGGTCTCGAGCGAGTCGGTCCAGTCACGCACGGCGGCGCGCTGGTCTTCGCAGATTTCGTCCAACGCGTGCAAGGCGAGTCGGGTGTCGAGCATGAGCTTCCAGTTGGAAAAGCGCCCGGTGGGGTTGAGCAGCTCGTTTTGCCAGTGGTCCAACTGGTGGGTGAGTTCGCGGCGCAGGGCGAGGTAGCCGTCCACCATCTGGTTGACGATGCGCAGCATCATGTCTGGCGGGCTGGTGGGCAAGCGCACCCCGGCAGCGCGGGATTCGGCACTGGCGGCGTGCAGCAGCTTGGAGGCATAGGCGTCGCGCACCGTGCAGTCGGTGGGGTGCACTGTGAGCAACACGCGGTCAAACACGGCAAAGCCCACGGGGCTGGTGTCGATGCGGCGAAGCACGGGCGGGCCGCTGCGCTTTTTGCTGGCTTCCGAGGGCGAAGTGGCCGGGGCATGGACATGGGCACCGGCATCGGTGGATGAACCGCTGGTGTGCAGCGGCACGCCGGGGTTGCGCAGGTCGGTTTCGTGCTGGCCCGCTGCCAGACGACGGAACACCAGCAGGTCGTATTGCGAGGTGTAGTCGTAATGCGAGGGCAGTTGGTTGTTCAGCAGGTCCGAGATGTGCAAATCCACCAGCGCAGCCCCGCACAGGCTTTGCAGTTGTGTTTGGAGCCTGGCTTGCTCAACTTCGAATTCACGCCGGGCACACGCGATCCAGCAATAGCCGCCCTCCGGCAGCTGGCTGGGCAGGGCATCGCTTTCGGTGATGCTGTTGCCTTGGATGGAAAAGATGCGCATGGCCGCCAGTGTGGGGGTCAAATGCCATTTACGGCACGTTGTTGTTGGACTTGTTGCTACTCATTGAATAGCATTCAACTGGCCTGACGGATCAGTCTTGCGGCGTCCCGGGCGAAGTAGGTCAGCACACCGTCGGCCCCCGCGCGCTTGAACGCGAGCAAGCTTTCCATCATCACGCCGTCGTGGTCGAGCCAGCCGTTTTGCGCAGCGGCTTTGAGCATGGCGTACTCGCCGCTGACTTGGTAGGCGAAGGTGGGCACGTGGAATTCGTCTTTGACGCGGCGCACGATGTCCAGGTAGGGCATGCCGGGTTTGACCATCACCATGTCGGCACCTTCGGCAATGTCCAGCGCCACTTCGCGCAGGGCTTCGTCGCTGTTGCCGGGGTCCATTTGGTAGACCTTTTTGTTGCTTTTGCCCAGGTTGGACGCCGAGCCCACGGCGTCACGGAAGGGCCCGTAAAACGCACTGGCGTATTTGGCGCTGTAGGCCATGATGCGGGTATGGACCAGGTTTTGCGCCTCCAGCGCGCGGCGGATCGCGCCGATGCGGCCGTCCATCATGTCGCTGGGGGCCACGATGTCAACGCCTGCCTGCGCTTGCACCAGCGCTTGTTTGACCAGCACGTCGACCGTCACATCGTTCATGATGTAGCCGTTTTCTTCGGGGCGTGGGTCCAGCAGGCCGTCTTGGCCGTGGCTGGTGTAGGGGTCAAGCGCCACGTCGGTCATCACGCCGAGTTCTGGAAAGCGGGCTTTGAGCGCACCGACCACCCGGGGAATCAGGCCATCAGGGTTCAGCGCCTCCTGGCCATCCGGTGTTTTGAGGGACTGGTCGATCACCGGGAACAGCGCCATCACCGGGATGCCCAGCTTCACGCAATCCTCGGCCACGTGCAACAGCAGGTCGAGGCTCAGGCGCTCCACGCCAGGCATCGAGTGGATGGTCTCGCGGCGGTTCTGGCCATCAAGCACAAACACCGGGTAAATGAGGTCGTTGGTGGTGACGGCGTGTTCGCGCACCAGGTTGCGGGTGAAGGTGTCGCGGCGCAGGCGGCGAGGGCGGGCAAGGGGGTAGGGCGTGGGGGTCATCGTCAGTAACCATCGGTGAAAAATGGGGATGGCGTCAAGTGTGCCAGACCCATCGTGAAAAATTTGCTAGAAATGTTGAAGCACTTGTCGCAATTTGATACATTACGTCCGGGCGGCTTGCCGCCTCCCGCTTTTCCTCCCTGAGCGGGCGCCTGATTGTGTAACAGCAGAATGGCTTCCACCCCAACCTTTTGGTTGGGGTTTTTTTTGCCTGTTCGCAGCACGCAACCCCTAAACTCGCCCCATGCTATGGATCAAATCTCTCCACATTGTGTTCGTGGCCAGCTGGTTTGCTGGCTTGTTTTACCTGCCCCGTATTTTTGTGAACCTGGCCATGGTGCCCGCGGATTCGGCGGCCGAACGTGATCGTCTGCTGCTGATGGCGCGCAAACTGCTGCGTTTTACCACCTTGTTGGCAGTGCCTGCGTTGGCGTTGGGCATGTGGCTGTGGTTGGGCTACGGCATCGGCCGTGGGCCAGGCAATGGCTGGATGCACGCCAAGTTGATGGTGGTCGTGCTAGCGGTGGGCTATCACCATGGGTGCGCCCGGGTGTTGCAGCGTTTTGTGGCCGGGGGCAATCAGCGCAGCCATGTTTGGTACCGCTGGTTCAACGAAGTGCCTGTGCTGTTGCTGCTGACCGCCGTGGTGTTGGTGGTCGTCAAGCCGTTCTGACGCAGGCCATGCTGTGGTGACTGCCATGCACAAGACATCGGCCTGGCCTTTGGCCTTGGTGTATGGCTTGCTGGTGGTGTATGCCAGCTTGTACCCGTTTTCTGACTGGCGCATCCAGGGCATCCCACCTTGGACCTTTCTGATCAGCGCGCCGCCGCGCTATTGGACGGGCTTTGACGTGGTCACCAATTTGGTGGGCTACGCGCCCATGGGATTTTTGCTGTGTCTGGCAAGGCTCAGAACCGAAGGCACGGGACCGACTTGGCGTGCTGTGGTGTTTGCCACTGCTGTTGCGGGTGGCCTGTCCTTGTTGCTCGAATCGTTGCAAAACTTTCTGCCCGTGCGTGTGCCATCCAACCTCGATTTGGGTTTGAATACCTTGGGCGGGGGCTTGGGCGCAGCCTCGGCCGCGTTGTTGGAGCGGTGGGGCGCGTTGGACCGTTGGAGCCGCTTCCGTGCGCGCTGGTTTGTGCCTCAGGCACGAGGCGGTTTGGTGTTGTTGGCACTGTGGCCTTTTGCTTTGTTGTTTCCGGCGGCCGTGCCTTTTGGGCTGGGCCAGGTGCTGGAGCGGTTGGAGGCGGCGCTGGCCGAGGTGCTGGAGGACACGCCGTTCCTCAACTGGTTGCCCGTGCGTGATGTGGAGTTGCAACCGCTGGTGCCGGGTGTGGAGATGCTGTGTGTGCTGCTCGGCGCCTTGGTGCCTTGTTTGCTCGCCTACAGCGTGATGTCGCGCGGCTGGCGGCGCCCGGTATTGGCGCTGGCTGTGCTGGCGGTGGGCTGTGGTGTGACCGCTTTGTCGGCGGCGTTGAGCTACGGGCCCAGCCATGCATGGGCTTGGCTGACCTTGCCGGTGCAAGTGGGACTGACGGGGGCACTGGTGCTGGCGTTGTTGATGACCCCCGTTCCGGCCAGTGGTTGTGCGGGTTTGTTGCTGTTGGCTTTGGCGGTTCATGCCAGCTTGCTGAACCAGGCGCCAGCCAGCGCCTACTTCGCACAAACGTTGCAGACCTGGGAGCAGGGGCGATTTGTGCGCTTCAATGGCTTGGCCCAGTGGTTGGGTTGGTTGTGGCCGTATGCCACGTTGGGGGTGGTGTTGCAGCGTTTGTCCATGCGGGACAAGCGTTCATCACGCCCAGGTGCAGACCGAGGGCGGCGGCATGACGACAGGCTTCTAAAATCAGGGCATGACTCTTCCTGACAACCCTTCTTCCGACCAAGCCCAGCCTTCGTATTACGAGCGGCACATTTTTTTCTGCCTCAACGAGCGTAAAAACGGCGAAGACGCTTGCTCGCTGCACGGCGCGCAAGCCGCCTTTGACCATTGCAAGGCCAGCGTGAAAGCCGCAGGGCTGGCGGGGCCGGGCAAGGTGCGTGTCAACAAGGCTGGCTGTCTGGACCGTTGTGCGGCGGGGCCTGTCGCTGTGGTCTACCCCGAGGCTGTCTGGTACACCTTTGTGGAC
>CAZHDP010000007.1:0-23370 GCA_964531605.1 uncultured Burkholderiaceae bacterium
GTAGGCCTGCGACTTGGCGGGCCGGCGCAGCTCGCCACGGTGGCGCTGCCGCACCGCTGGGACAAAATCTTTCCGAAGCAGGATGGCCGTGCTCACTACACGGTGAATTTGCCTGCGGTGTTGGGGGAAAAGCCCATTGGCATTTTCATTCCCAGGGTAGGCAACCAGGTGTCCATCCGGCTGGACGGGCAGGAGCTAGCCCACCTGGGTGAGCTGGCAAACTCCAAATCGGATGCGGCCAAGGCTCCGGTGTGGATTCAAATTCCGCAATCCGCGTTGCTGCAGAGCAACCGGGCCACGATGGAGATTGAAGTCACTGCCCAAGCGGGCAGGTGGGGCGGCTTGTCAGAGATCTACTATGGCCCCGCCTACATGGTGCAGCCGCAGTTCGACCAAAACGCCTTTTGGCGCCAAGACATCGGACAGGTCATTGTGGTGGGTTTGTTGATCATGGGGACGATTTCTGGCGGGCTCTGGCTGCGCCAGCGGGATGTGCAGTTTGGCTTGTTTGCCTTGGCCTCGTGTTTTGGCGTGATTCGCATGGCCGACCGCTTGTTGCCCATACCGCCCTTGCCCTGGCCGCTGTGGGGTGGCGTCACGGCCATGGCCTTTGCCTTGCATTTGATCTTTGTGGCTCAGTTCGCGGTGCACGTGGTGGGCTCGACGAACCGCAGGACTCGACTTGGCTTTGTCGTCAGCGCCACGCTTGCATCGGTGTCGGGCTTCCTGTCGTTCATCTTGACAATGCCCACCTTGTGGACGGTGACCTTGGCACTGTTGGCCATCCCAGGCCTGCTGGCCTTGGGCCTGGTGTTCTGGCGAGCATGGACCACCCGGTCGTTGGAGTCGGTGCTGATGACCATTGCCGGGGGCGTGATCATCTTGGCGGGTGTGCGCGACTTCCTCATCGTGCGCCTTTGGAGCGGCGGCAACGCCACCTTTTCGATCTTGCCCATGGCGTCGTTCATTTTGGTGTTGTTCATGGCCTGGGTGATTGTTGAACGCTACTCACGGCAGGTGCGTCAGTTTCGCCAACTCACCCAGTCGCTGGAGCAACGGGTGGCAGATCGTGAAAGCGAATTGAGGTTGACGTATGGTGCCTTGCAGGTTGAAAAGGAACAGCAAGCCGCCTTGCAAGAGCGCCAGCGCATCATGCGCGACATCCACGATGGGGTCGGCGCGCATCTGGTGGGCTTGTTGAGCATGATGCGCAAAGGCAACGTGCCGCCCGCCGCCATGGAAGAGCACGCCAAGGCCGCGCTGGACGAGTTGCGCATTGCCGTGGATTCTTTGCAGCCTGTCAACGGCGATCTGGCCACCGTGCTCGCCACCTTGCGCTACCGCTTGCAGCCTCGATTTGAGGCCGCTGGCTTGGCTGTGCAGTGGGATGTGGCGGCCCTGCCGCAGATGACGCACCTCACGCCGCAGACAGTGTTGCAAATTCAGCGTTTGTTGTTGGAGGCTTTTACCAACGTGCTGCGACATGCCAACGCGTCGTGCATTGCCGTGAAGGCGGGCGTGGCCGACGATTCCCAATGGCTGGTATTGGAGGTTTCGGATGACGGTGTGGGCTGGCCTGCCCCTGAGACCATGACCCGTGGTCATGGTTTGAACAACATGCGCACGCGCGCTGCCGCGATTGGCGCGCAGCTGCAGTTGGGTGAGCGGCCTGGCGGGGGTGCTCAGGTGCGACTTGCCTTCGCGTTGGCATGACGGTATCGCTCCAGCGTCGGCAATGGTTGAGCGCAGCCGTGGCGGGGGTCGGCGCGTCCCTGGCTGCCTGCCAGCGCCAAAGGCCCGAATCGACGATGGACGGCTCATTCTCAGGCGTTAACGTCGAGCGAGGTCATCATGTTCGAGACCATGCCAGTGCCTACGCCACGCCCACGGCAGACCACACGCGCCGTACCCGGGTGCTCATCGCCGGTGGTGGTGTGGCCGGGCTGGCTGCTGCCCGTGCCTTGCGTTTGCGGGGGATCGACGACTTTGCGTTATTTGACCTCGAGGACGACGCGGGTGGCAACAGCCGTGGCGGTATGTTGGGCGCGATCGCCTGCCCGCTGGGCGCGCACTACCTGCCCGTGCCCAACGATGACGCCTGTGAGGTGCAAGATTTTTTGGAAGAGATGGGCTTACGTCGCCGGGTATCAGGCCGCTGGCAGTATGACGAACGGCACTTGTGCCACAGCCCGCAAGAGCGTTTGTATTTTGAGGGCCACTGGCAAGAAGGCCTGCTGCCTGTGGAAGGCGTGGGTACCCAAACTCTGGCCCAGTACCACCGGTTTTCGCAGGGTGTGGAGGCTGCGCAAGCGCAACAGCGCTTTGCCATACCGGCTTTCAAGACGGCTTGGGGACCCCGCCATCAGGCCTTGGATGCCGTGACCTTTGCCGCGTGGTTGGAGAGCCAGGGTTTGGATGATCCGTACTTGCTGTGGTACCTCGACTACTGTTGTCGAGACGATTACGGCGCGGGCATCGCCACCGTGTCTGCTTGGGCGGGCATCCACTATTTTGCGAGCCGACATGGCTTTACGGTACCCGGGCTTGGGCCTGCGGAACACGACGGTGGCATCCTCACTTGGCCCGACGGCAACGCCACGTTGACCCGTGCGCTGTTGTCTGGATTGGGTGACCGCGTGCACACCGCCAGCAGCGTGCTGCGTGTTCGGGTGCTGCGGCATGGTGTCGAGGTGGACGTGTTGAACCACCACACCGCAACGGTGGTGAGGTGGCAGGCTCAGCACTGCATTCTGGCTTTGCCGGTGCACATCGCGGCCCGCGTGGTGGACAGCCCACCCGCTGCATTGCAGGCCGCTGCCCAGCGGGTGAGTCACGCACCGTGGACCGTCACCAACCTGCACCTGCACACTCCCTTGCACGACCGGCCTGGTGCTGCACCCGCATGGGACAACGTCATCTACACCCCGTTGCGCGTGGGTGGCACGGGTCTGGGCTACGTAGACGCTCGGCACCAGTCGCTCGACCCCCGGCCAGGGCCAACGGTGTTGACCCACTACCGCGCTTTGGGCGGCAATGCGCCAACGCTGCGCGCTGCCCGGCACCACCTGTTGACGCAGCCGTGGCAGCATTGGCGCGATGCGACGCTGGCGGAACTGTCTGTCGCTCACCCCGATTTGCCAAGCAAGGTCACCCGCATGGCGATAACCCGTTACGGCCACGCCATGGCCATCCCCACACCTGGCACGCTCGATTTCCTGAGAAAAATTGACCGTTTCGATAGATCCAGTAAGACTTATTTGCTATCAAAATCGGAGCGTTTGAGTTTTGCACACAGCGATTGGTCAGGCTACTCGATCTTCGAGGAGGCCTTCACCCGAGGGCATTGGGCGGGCTCCACACTT
Source organism: uncultured Burkholderiaceae bacterium (assembly GCA_964531605.1). Lineage (GTDB taxonomy): Bacteria > Pseudomonadota > Gammaproteobacteria > Burkholderiales > Burkholderiaceae_C > Defluviibacillus. The sequence continues at coordinate 3,363 of CAZHDP010000007.1, forward strand.
TCTCCATAATGAGGGCGTACGCTGTGTGCACGATTGACCGACCAAGGCTTTACCCATGACCCATTTCTACGCTGCTTCGAACCTCTCGGACTGGCGAGCCCTGGCTGCCGTGCTGGTGTTGGGTGCCGCGCTGGTGGCTTGTGGCGGTGGCGGTGGCGGTGACACCACCACAACGGCCACGACGACCACCACCACGCCTGCAACCACCCCTGCAACCACCCCGACCACGGCCACCACCACCACGTCGACCGTGCCTGTCACGACGACGACCACCACCACAACAACATCACCGGTGACCACCACCACGGTGCCCAGCGCGCCGGTGGTGGCCACGGGTTCTACGGCAGGTGTGCAGTGCGGCTACAGCTACAACGCATTCAACAGCAGCAGTGCCGTCAAGGCTGTCAGCACGGTCAGTTGGTCCTGCAGCAGCACCCGCCGCGCGGTGGTGGGCAACGGCCTGCCAGACCACGACGTGGGCACGTTTCCAAACGCCAACAACCCGAACACCATCTCAGCGCAAAACGTGAACACCAGCATGGTGCTGGTCCCCGTGGCCACCACCAATGCCGCACCACGTGGCCCTGGGGGCATCGGCTATGCCCTCAATGGCGTGAAGTTCGACCCGGCCACCGCAGGCAGTTGCGCGACCAACGGGGCCAACACCAGCTGCTCACTGATCGGCAACACGGGGGCGTGGAGCATAGAGGCGCTGGGGCAGTCCAACTTCAATTTTGGTGTCGATGGCAACAATGCCCACGTCCAACCCGATGGCACGTACCACTACCACGGCATGCCCGAAGGTCTGGTCAGCAAGCAAGCCAAGGGCCCGAACATGACCTTGGTGGGCTTTGCCCTGGACGGCTACCCCGTCTATGCCCGTTATGGCTACACCGTGGCCAGCAATGCAGCGTCTGGTGTCAAGGTCATCAAAGGCAGTTACCAGCTCAAAAGCAGCCCGGACGCCGGTCGACCGCCCGTGGCCACTTACGCGATGGGGGCGTTCACACAGGACTACCAGTACGTTGCCGGTTCGGGCGATGTGGACGACTGCAATGGCCGCACAGGTGTCACGCCCGAGTTTCCTGGCGGCATCTACCACTACATCATCACCGACACCTACCCCTACATTGGGCGTTGTCTCAAAGGCGCGGTGAACTGAACTTGCCCTTGTCCTTGCGGATGATGTTGGTTCTCCCGCGCGCACGGGCATGGGCCAAGGGGATTGGGCGCGGGCTGATGGTGTTCATCACACTGGGCTTGTGCTGGGTGCCAGCCCAAGCCCACCTGATGCCTGCCCAACAGGGGTCCGTTAACCTCAAGGGCAATGCCGCGTATGTGGCGTTGTCCGTGCCCGTGTCCGCGTTGCACGGCTTCGATGATGACCAGGACCATCGACTCAGTGTGGCAGAGCTGCAGAGGCACCAAGACAGTCTGCGTGAACAGGTGGATGCACACCTGTGGGTCTCGTCCGCCCAAGGTGCCGCGCAGACCGTTCGCGTTGACGTGATGCTCTCCCCCGGCCATGACGATCAACCCGACGTGAGCGACCAATTGCTGGTCTTGAAGCACGCACGCTTCCGTGAAGTGCCCGATACCTTGACTGTTCACAACGGGCTGTGGGGCACTGATGGGACGGGTCAACGCATCACGCTGAAGGCATCCCGTGGGGACGAGACTGAGGCCGCTCAGCTGACGGCAGATCGACCTGCCTTTGTGTTTTTTCGAACGCGCTGGCAAGCCCTGTGGGATCACACTGTGATGGGTGCTGAGCACGTGTTGATGGGTGCTGATCACCTGTTGTTCTTGCTGACCATTGGGGTGATTGGGGCGGGTTGGCGCTACGGGCTCAAAGTGATCACCGCGTTCACCGTGGCGCACAGTGTCACACTCGGGCTTGGCACCCTTGGATGGGCACATGCTTCACCCGATTGGGTCGAACCGATGATCGCCGCCAGCATCGTGATCATGGCCTGGGACAACCTGCGGCGAACGCAACGCGCACCCTGGCAACGCATCGCCCTGGTGTTCGCGTGTGGCTTGCTGCACGGCCTGGGGTTTGCTTCTGCCATGACTGACCTGGGGCTGGACAGTCGCCACCTGGTGATCAGCCTGGTGGGTTTCAATCTGGGCATTGAGTTGGGGCAGTTGATGTTCTTGTCGACAGCGGCCATCTTGTGGTGGGTTGTTCGCAGATGGTGGCCTGGTTTGCACCGCCAGCGCTTGGCGCAACTGCTCTCTGCGTTGGCCATGGTCACCGGCCTGTATTGGTTGGTGGAACGAACCCTGGCCTGAAGGCATCACACGCGGCATCAGTGATAGCCCTGTGTGCCAAACCCTGCGCACGTGCCATCATGGGGACGGTTCACTCGCTCTGAGCCGTCAAACTGACGTCGCAGCTTTGTTCAATACACGGGAATCTCACCATGTCCACTTCGTTGAATCGTCGCCATGTTCTCCAAGCCGCTGCCGCGAGCGCATTGCCGCTGTCGCTTCACACTTGGGCCCAAGAGGCTTACCCCAACAAGCCCATCAAGATCTTGGTGGCGTTTCCCGCAGGGGGCGTGGCTGATGCCTCGGTGCGGATTTTGGCGGAGGGCATCAGTCCGCTGATGAACCAGTCCATCGTGGTGGACAACAAACCTGGTGCGATTGCCGCGTTGGCCATGCAGGCCGCGGCCACGGCTGCTCCTGACGGGTACACCTTGATCAACATCAACAACAGCATGCTGGCGGCCCAGGCCGCGTTGAAGCGTTACGACATCACCAAACAACTCACGCCCGTGTGCATGATGGGCACGACCGATGGCGCGCTGTTTGCATCTAACGCCGCACCGTTCACCACCACACAAGAAATGATCACGTGGGCCAAGGCCAACCCTGGCAAGCTCAACTACGGTTCGACCGGACCAGGCACGCTGGAACATTTGTTCATGTCGGCGTTCTCTAAAAAGTACGGCTTCACAGCGACCCACATCCCGTTCAAGGGCGGACCAGATGCGATGACCGCTCTGGCCCAAAACGAAATCCACGTCAGTGCCATTCCCATCCCGCTGGCCCTGCAGTTTGGGCAACGCGTTCGCCCATTGGCCACTTTGGTGGAAAAGCGCAACCCCTTGCTGCCCTCGACGGGAACGCTGAAAGAGCAGGGGCTGGACTTTCCGATCATGCGCTACTGGGGGGGGCTGGCTGCGCCCGCTGGCACACCCAAGGCGGCGTTGGATGTGATCCAAAAACACATCACTACCGTGATTGCGAACCCGGCTTTTGTGGCTAAAAACATGGCACTGGGGATGATCCCTGGGTTCGCCAACGCAGACGACTTTGGCCGCATCATCGCTGACGATTTGAAGTTCCTCAGTGCGGCGGTGGCCGACGCGGACCTGAAGATCAATTGAAACAGGTCTTGAAACACAGGTCTTGAAACACAGGTCATTTGGGAGTACGCCTTGACGATGTCCACACGCTCTCTGCGCCGTTTGATGTTGGGCATGCTGACATGCGGTGTGCTGTTGGGTCTGTCGCCTGCCTCGGCGCAGGACTACCCAACACGCCCGGTCAAATTGGTCGTGCCTTACCCACCTGGGGGTGCCACAGATGTGATAGGCCGCGTGATGGCTCAAAAGCTGTCAGTGGCCTTGGGCCAACAAGTCGTGGTGGACAACCGCGCAGGCGCAGCGGGCAGCATTGGTGCTGCTGCGGTAGGCAAATCGGCGCCAGACGGGTACACGCTGTTGATGGGGGCGCTCACCAGCCACTCGATCAACGCCAACCTGTACGGCGCGGCTGCGGGCTATGACATCGACAAAAGTTTTGCGCCTGTGGCTGTGGTGGGCGTGGTGCCCTTGGTGTTTGTAGTGAACCCTTCCCTCAAGGCCAATACCTTGCAGGAGTTGATCGCATTGGCCAAGGCATCGCCAGGCACCTTGAGTTTTGCATCGGCTGGCAATGGTTCACCGCAGCACCTTGCGGGCGAATTGTTCAAACGCATGGCGGGCGTGGACATGCTGCACGTGCCCTACAAAGGCAGCGGCCCGGCCATGAACGATTTGGTCGGCGGGCAGGTCAGCAGCATGGTTGAGACTGCCCCAGCGTCATTGCAGTTGATCAAGTCGGGCAAGCTGCGTGCCCTGGCGACAGCCACGGCTCAGCCTGTGGGCACGTTGCCGGGCGTGCCGACGGCGGCGCAAGCAGGGTTGAAAGATTTCGAAGTCAACTCCCTGTTTGGCATCTTGGCCCCTGGGGGCACACCTGCTGCCGTGGTGAACAAGCTCAACGCAGCCCTCAAGGGCATTCTGCAGCAGCAAGAGGTGCGTGACAGCATGCTTGGCCAAGGCGCCGTTGCCCTGTACACCACACCAGAGGAGGCGGTCCTCGCGATCCGCGCTGAGAGCGCCAAGTGGGCCAAGGTCATCAAAGACGGCGACATCAAAGGCGACTGAACTTTGAGGCGCTTTGTGCGTCTATCGAAGGCTGTTCAAAGCCACCCTTTTGAAAGTTGAGGAGACACATGAGTTCTGACAAATTGATGCTGGATTACGTTTACCAGCACGAAAAAAACCGCGCCTCTCAAGTGGTGTTCACCCAGCCTGTTGGCGATGGCAAAGTGGTGGATTACACCTGGCAACAAGCCATGGACCAAGCCCGTCGCATGGCTGCGCACCTGCAATCCCTGGCCTTTGAGCCAGGCGCGCGCATTGCCATCTTGTCTAAAAACACCGCGCACTTCATCATGGCCGAGTTGGCCATCTGGATTGCGGGCTACACCACAGTGGCGATATTCCCCACAGAGTCGGCAGAGACCGTGAAATTCGTGCTGGACCACAGCGATGCAAGCTTGTTGTTTGTGGGCAAGCTCGACAGTTGGGACCAGCAAGCCAGTGCCGTGCCCTCAAGCCTGCCGTGCATCACCTTGCCCTTGGCACCGGCGTCAGCCACACGGGTGTTCGACAGCTGGGATGCGGTGATGTCACGCACGCAACCCATCGCTGGGCAACCCGCGCGGCGGCCAGACGACTTGGCATTGTTGATGTACACCTCGGGTTCCACCGGTACCCCCAAGGGTGCGATGCACAGCTTCCAAGGCATCACACGGGTGGCCGAAGGCATCGTGGCCTACCAAGCCAGCCAGTTGGGTGAAAACTTTGAGTACCGCGTCCTGTCTTACCTGCCATTGGCCCATGTGTTCGAGCGTGCTTGGGTCGAATGTGCGGGGCTGGTGATGGGTCGAGGGCATGTGTTTTTTGCCGAGACACTGACGACCTTTGTGCAAGACCTGCAGCGCGCGCGTCCCACCGTGTTCATTTCGGTGCCTCGTTTGTGGCTCAAATTCCAACAAGGTGTTTTCACGAAGATGCCACCGAAAAAGCTCAACTTCTTGTTGAGCATCCCGATCCTGGGACGCATCGTGGGCCACAAGGTGTTGACGGGCCTGGGCTTGGACCAGGTCATCCAGGCAGGCAGCGGCTCTGCGCCCATCCCTTCCGCACTCATCGACTGGTACCGACGCCTAGGCTTGAACCTGGTGGAAGGCTACGCGATGACTGAAGACTTTGCGTACTCGCACACCATGACTGCGACCCACAACTTGCCTGGCCATGTGGGCATCGCGTTTCCGGGTGTCGAGCGCCGCATCAGCGAGGACGGTGAAGTGCTGATCAAGTCTCCCGGCAAACTGGTGGGCTACTTTAAACGCCCTGATCTGGATGCTGAAGCGTTCACGGAAGACGGTTTCTTTCGCACCGGAGATTTGGGCGAAGTGAGCCCGGACGGGCAGCTCAAGCTCACGGGTCGGAAGAAGGAGTTGTTCAAAACCGGCAAGGGCAAATACGTGGCCCCGGCGCCGATTGAAAACCGCATCAACGAACACCCGATGGTCGATTCATGCATGGTGTCAGGTGTCGGCCAACAGTCTGCCTACGCCATCGTGGTGCCTGCCGAAGACCTGCGTCCGCAGTTGAGCGATCCTGAGGTCCGGGCCACCTTTGAGCGCGAGATGGCTGCTTTGCTTCAGCGCCTCAACGCGGGCTTGGTGGATTACGAGCAGTTGCGCATGATCGTGGTGGTGCGTGAGCCTTGGTCTATTGAAAACGGCTGTTTGACACCGACCATGAAAATCAAGCGCAACCGCATTGAATCGTCGGTGGTGGACAAGGTGGCGTCTTGGTACGACGCCCCAGGCCCTGTGGTCTGGGCCTGAGTGCTGTTGCGTTGGTGACGAAGATCAGCCGGGAATCCGAACCGGCAAATGGGTGAACCCGCGCACAAAGGTGGACCGCACCCGCACAGGTTCTCCCACCACCTCGATCACGGGGAAGCGTTTCAAGATTTCTTCCCACAAAATCTTGAGCTGCATTTCTGCCAAGCGGTTGCCCACGCAGCGGTGGATGCCAAAGCCAAACGACAAGTGCTGGCGTGCCCGTGGTCGGTCAATGATGAATTGATTGGCGTTGGGGATGGCGGTCTCATCGCGGTTGCCTGAGAGGTACCACATGATGACCTTGTCGCCCTTTTTGATCTGCTGACCCGCCAACTCGGCATCGGCCAACGCGGTACGGCGCATGTGGGCCAACGGCGTTTGCCAACGCACAATCTCTGACACCATGTTGTCGATCAAACCTGGGTTGGCACGCAGCTTGGCGTATTCTGCGGGGTTGTCGTGCAGCGCCAGCAGTCCTCCGGTCATCGAGTTGCGGGTGGTGTCGTTGCCACCCACGATCAACAACACCAGATTGCCCATGTACTCCAGCGGCCCCATGTTGCGTGTGGCTTCGCCATGGGCCAGCATCGACACCAAGTCGGTGCGGGGGGGCGCATTCACGCGCTCGTTCCACAACTTGGTGAAGTAGCCCAACATCTTCATCAACTCGGCACGGCGCTCTTCGGGGCTCGGCGCGTTCGGGTCCATGTCCTTGTTGGCGGTGGCCACGTCCGACCAATGCGTCAGCAATTTGCGGTCTTCCAAGGGGAAGTCGAACAAGGTTGCCAACATCAAGGTAGTCAGCTCAACAGAGACCCGGTCTACCCAGTTGAACGTTTCGTTGCGCGGCAAGCTGTCCAGCACATGGCAGGTGCGCTCACGGATCAGGCTTTCCATATTGGCGAGGTTGCCTGGCGCCACGATGTTGCTGACCGCTTTGCGTTGTTCATCGTGTTTGGGGGGGTCCATCGCGATGAACATTTGCAGCTTGTCTTCAGTTGGCAAATCCCGGATGCTGATGCCGCCCTGCTGCCAGTCTGACGAGTACACCGCGTGGTTGGTGTCCACGGCCATGATGTCCTGAAACCGTGTGACAGACCAAAAATCACCAAAATAAGGGCTGTGGGTTTTGTGCACGGGGGCGTCGCGTCGCAGACGCTCAAAGTAATGGCCAACGGTGTCGTTGGCAAAGTACTCAGGGTTGCTGGGGTCGACCTGTTCCAGCGGCAGAGAGAAAGCCTCTGCCCGGGCGGCGGCTTGCAGTTCAATGGGGGTGGATTTCATGGGGACTCCTGTGGGGTCAATGTTGGCCTTCGGGCATGGTGACGGTCAAGCCGTCCAATGCGTCGGTGATCACGATCTGACAAGCCAGGCGTGAGTTGTCTTTGCGTTCGCTTGAAAAATTCAGCATGTCGTTTTCGCGCGCTTCCATCTGGGGCAGCTTGTCGGCCCAAGCGCTGTCCACATAGACGTGGCAGGTGGCACATGCGCATTGGCCGCCACAATCGCCGTCAATGCCAGGCACGTTGTTGTCGGTTGCCGCACGCATCAGGTTCTCGCTCACGGCCACGTTGACGTCATGGCGTTTGCCGTTGTGGGCAATGAAAGTCACTTGGGGCATGGGTGGGTCTCCTTTGGTTTGTGATGAGGTGTGTGGGTCCGCGTTGAGGGTCACCGTTGCTGGTTTGCGCGCATGGCTTGGAGTTGCTCTGCCGTGAGGCCAAACACCTTGGCCATGGGCGGCACGGTTTCAGTGTCCCAGCTGTGACGTGGGCCGATCGTGATGCCACCGTCCACGGTGAGGTGCGTGCCCGTGATGAAGCTGGCCGCGTCAGAGGACAAAAACAGCACCGCCTCAGCAATGTCGTGTGGCAAGCCCGCGCGGGCAATCGGGTTCGCTACCCCCCCATTGAGCGCGATGTTGTCGGCCATTTTTTTGGCGTCTTCCAAGCCCAAGCCAAAACCACCGCCGAAAATGCTGGTGGCAATCAGGCCGGGCACGACCGCGTTGATGCGGATGCGGTGTGCGGACAACTCTGTGGCGGCGAGTCGGGTGTAGTGCAGCACACCTGCTTTGGCCACTGAGTAAGCGATGGGCGCATAACCTGCCTGCAAGGCCGAGATCGATGAGGTGTTCACAATGGCCCCGCCACCGCGTTTTTTCATGTGCGGCACGGCATACGAGGCGCCCGCCGCCACCGCCCGCAACAGCAAGGCATGGGTATCGTCCCAACCTTGTTCGCTGAAGGTTTCAACCCCAGCCATGCTGCCACCCCGTCCAGCGTTGCTGAACAGGATGTCGAGCCCGCCAAAGTGCGCCGCTGCGCCGTCGATGGCCGCTTTGAGTTGAGGCAGTTGTGTGACGTCGCAGTGCATAAACTTGACCTGCCCAGGGAAGCGCCGCTCCAGCGCTTCTCCGGCAGCATCTTGCACATCTGCAGCAAGCACCTGCGCCCCTTCTTGGACGAACAACTCCAGCGTGGCCAAGCCGATGCCTGACGCCGCGCCTGTGATGACGGCGACCTTGCTGCCAAGACGTTGGCTCATGGTGTGTTCCTGTTCAGAGTTTGAAATCGATCACATTGCGCGAGATGCCGCCGCGTTGCATGGCTGCAAAGCCCTCGTTGATCTGTTCGAGCTTGAGGCGTTCGGAGATCATTTGGTCCAGATTGAGGCGACCTTGCAGGTAGAACTCGATCAGGCGAGGGATGTCGATGCGGAAATGGTTCGAGCCCATCATCGTGCCCTGGATGCGGCGCTCGCGCAGGAAGTCCACACCGTGCAGTTCGATTTTGGTGCCCACCGGAATCATCCCGGCAATGGTGGCCGTGCCCCGTGAACGCAGCACAGCAAAGGCGGCTTCCGCTGTTTGCTTCAGGCCTATGCACTCAAAGGAGAAGTGCACACCGCCACCGCTCATCTCGATGATTTTTTTGACCATGTCAGGCTCGCTCGCGTCCACCCCGTCTGTGGCGCCGAACAGCTTGGCCGTTTCGAGTTTCTTGGGGTCTTTGTCGATGGCGATGATGCGCCCCGCGCCCGCAAGATGGGCGGCGTTGATGGTCGACAAGCCGATGCCACCACAGCCAAAGACCGCTACCGTCGAGCCAGGTTCCACCTTGGCGGTGTGGGCCACGGAGCCGTAGCCCGTGAGCACACCGCAGCCCAACAAGGCGGCCAAGTCCAGCGGCATGTCAGGGCGGATTTTGACCACAGCGTTTTCGTGCACGAGCATCTGCTCCGCGAACGACGACAAGTTCAGGTATTGGTTGAGGTGTTGTCCTTTCCAGCGCATCCGTTTGGCCACACCGGGCAGCATCTTCACGTCGGTGGTGGAACACAGCGACAAGTAGCCTGTGGAACAGTATTCACAGTGCCCGCAAAACACCGACAGGCAAGTCACCACATGGTCACCCGGTTTGAATTGCGTCACCTGGTCACCCACGGCCTCCACAATGCCTGACGACTCGTGCCCAAGCACTGCCGGGGCTGGGGTGGGGTATTTGCCTTCGATGAAATGCAAATCGCTGTGGCACAGTCCTGCCACTGCGGTGCGGATCAAGACTTCTCGGCCCTTGGGCTTGTCAATTTCGACATCTTCGATGGTCATCGCCTGCCCGGCGCCATGGAATACAGCTGCTTTCATGTGGTCATCTCCTGAAGGTTGGGGGTGAATCGGGAGTCCATGGACTCGGTGACAGAAACAGGTGTGCGCTTGACCTGGATGCAATGCAAGACCACCTCGCTCATCCAGAATTGAAGCGTGTCGCTGGCCAGTCCCAGCAATGGGGGCTTGTTCATGATGGCGTTGAGCAAGTGGCCGCCCATGATTTGAAACCCAATGGTGATGTTGTGGCGCAGTTGAGTGTTCTCTGGGTCAGGGAACTGGTGTGCAATCAACTCCGTGAATTGGCCGGTGACCCATTGCCCCAGGGCCTGTACCAATTGCCAGTTTTCGCGGTGGTGCATGTTTTGCTGCTGAGCCGTGCGGATCAAACCCTCATGGCGCCGGTACAAGCCGATGTATTGCGCAACGCAAAAGTTGACCGTGTCTGCGAGCGAGGCCTGCACGGCGGGCGCTGAGCGCAAGGTTTCAGCAATCTCTGCTTTGATGGCATCAGCCACGCCGTCCAACAGAAACTGGAAAAAGGCTTCCTTGTCTTTGAAGCGCAAATAGAACGCACCGACAGAGCAACCTGCGTGTTTGGCGATCTGGGCGATGGACACGTCATCAAAACCACCCCTTGCCAACAAGGCTTGACCCGCTTCCAGCAACCTGTCGCGGGTGCGCTCGGAACGGGCCTGCTTGGCCGGGAAGGCCCGCGCCCCGTCTTTGGACGGACGTCGTGTGCGATCAGCATGGCCAGTGACAGCGTGGGCGGGCATGTTTGAATATGAATTTAGATTCACATTTGAGATTAAGCGGCCAATTTGGCCCTGTCAATCGTGTAAATGCCTAGACGCTCAAAAAGGGCTTGGGTGTTCCATACGCAACTTGAGCGACTTGAACTAAGCTTGCAGGCTTTCTGCTTCACGAACTCATGCCATGTCGTCACACCATCCCACGCCTTTGAAATTCCTCATGCCCGGCTGGTTTGCCATCGTGATGGGCTTGAGCGGCTTGTCGTTGGCTTGGTTCCGTGCACAAGCGCTGATGGGGCCAAGTGCTTTGCAGGTGGCTTGGGCACTGGGGGGCTTGGCATCGGCGGTGTTTGTGGTGTTGCTCGTGTTGTCGCTGATTCGCCTGCAACGCCATGCGTTGGCGTTGCAAGAGGACCTTCGGCACCCGGTGCGTCATGCGTTTGTGTCGACCGTGCCTGTGTCGGTGATCTTGCTCTCAACCGTGGCCTCCAGTCTGGATGGCCCTTCTGCTGTCGCCCGTGCCTGTTGGATGGTGGGATCTGCGGCGCAGTTCATGGTCACCGTGTGGGTGTTGTCACGCTGGCTGAAGGCTGCCAAAGGCGAGGGCTTTGCGTGGCCGGCCATCACGCCTGTGTTGTTGATTTCGATTGTGGGCAATGTGGTGCCCGCACTGGCAGGAACTTCCCTGGGTTACCCCGAGTGGGCAGCCGCTCAGTTTGGCATCGGCGTGCTGTTTTGGCCCATCGTCATGGTCTTGCTGGTGGTTCGCATCGCGATGCATGGTTTGTGGCCAGAGCGGCTGTTGCCTTCTACCTTCATCACCATCGCGCCGCCGTGCGTGACGGGCTTGGGTGTGCTCCAGTTGGGTGCGTCGCCGTTGCTGGCCTGGATGTGTTGGGGCATTGGTGTGTTCTTCCTGGCATGGGCGACTTCGGTCTTCAAACGCATGGTGTCCCAGCCGTTTGCAATCACTTTCTGGGGCCTGTCGTTTCCACTGGCCGCGTTGTCCGCGTTGACCCTTCACTTGGCGACGCCTTCCAGTGGCCTGTTTGCTGCGTTGGCCATGGGCATCCTCGCCTTGACCACCCTGGTGGTGGCTTGGCTGGTGCTGAGCACCTTCAAAGGTTTACGTGATGGCAGCTTGTTGATGCCAGAACCTGTCGCCACCCTTCACCCTGTTTGACGTGTGGGCGTTGCCGCGTCCCTATTCACCTTGACGGCAGTTGGGGATTCGATGCGAGTCCAGCAAAACGAGTTCAGGTCTGCTACCCTCCCCCGCAGCCATACTGCCTTTTCATCGCAAATGTAGGTCATTTGAACGTGACGCTATTGATGGTTTTCAGGTCATCTTATCCGTGAACTTCAGGTTTCATCCCCTGCGGCTTTTTGTTGAAGTGTTGTTTGTCGTCGCTTGTGCTGAACTTGCGGCCCACTTCTCTTTGCCCTTGTTGCTTCCTGCTTCAAACACCTGGGCCGCTGAGGTGATCGAGCTGACCTTGGTGTTGCTCTTGTCTGCGCCAGCCGTGTATTTGCGCTGCGTGTCTGCATATAAACGGGGGCGTGGAGTGGACGCTGCGCGCCCACAGGCACAGCTTAAGAACCGCACCGTCATTTTGATGACGGTCTTTACCCAGGTGCTCGGTTTGTGTTTGACGGGTGCTGGTTTGATGTGGGAAAAAAGCATCCTCGACCAGGAAAAGCGACTGAAGTTCGAACACGGCGCAGAGCGCATCCAGAACGAAGTCATCCGCAGGTTCAACTTACCTCTCTACGGCTTGCGGGGTGCCCGTGGCGTGTATGCCGCCAAGTCAACGCTGACGGCCTCCGAGTTTCGCGACTATGTCGAGTCACGGAATTTGCCGGAAGAGTTTCCTGGGGTGCAAGGGCTTTCATTCATCGAGCGCCTCGGACAAGGGGAAGTGTCGACGTTTGAGGCGAAACAACACGCGGCAGGCGCTCCTGACTTCAAGGTCCGCACGAGTGGATCAAACCCCCACTTGTACGTGGTGAAGTACATAGAACCTTTAGGTCCCAATTGGGCAGCATGGGGCTATGACCTTGGGCAAGACCCGGCTCGGCTTGAGGTCGTCGAGCGAGCGATACAAACGGGCGAGCCAGCCCTCACTGGCAGCGTCACATTGGTTCAGGACGACCAGAAAGCCTCTGGATTCATCTATTTTCTGCCGATCTACCGCAAGGGTGCGGATCCCAGCAACCCCACGCAACGCGAACAGACGCTGACGGGCTTGGTCAGTGCACCGATGATCACGTCCCAGATGCTCAAAGGCGTCTTGTCCGCAACAGATGATCGGTTGACCTTCGAGCTGTTTGACAGCCCGGAGCCGCGTGCGGCAGACCGCATATTCAATGCAGCCTTGTTGGATGCATCACCCGATCAGCTCACCCAAGCTTCAGGTGGGGCCGTCCCGAGTCACCAGGTACACCGCCGCCTTCGCATTGGCGGACGTGACATGACGTTGCGCGTGGCGGCCACGCCAAAGTTTGATGCAGCTGAAGAAGGCAACAGCCTGCTGGTGGTGTGCATCGGTGGTGTTTTTCTCAGTCTGTTGATGTCGTTGGCTGTTTGGCTGCTGGCGATTGGGCGGGTGCGGGCGCAGGCTTTGGCTGTGAAAATGACCGAGGACTTGGACCGGTTGGCACGCGTGGTGCAACACACCAGCAATGCCGTGTTGATTGCAGACCCGGAGATGCGCATTCACTGGGTCAACGCCGGGTTCACCAGTGTGACCGGTTACACCATAGACGAAGCCAAAGGCAAACGACCTGTTGACTTGCTGGGTGGCGGCGGCACCGACCTCAAGGCCATGGCCGAGCTTGCCGCGGCGGCCAGAGACAAGATCCCCTACCGCACGGAGTTGCACACCCGCTCGAAAGCGGGTCAGGAACGCTGGATTGAAACAGAACTACAGCCCACCTTTAACCCACAGGGGCAACTCACCGACCTGATCATCATCGGTACCGACATAACCGAGCAAAAGCGAGCACAATTTGAATTGCAAGCGGCCATCCGCGAAACCGAGGCCATCTTTGCCGCGGTGGAAATGCATGCCATCGTGTCAGTCGCTGATGGACGGGGCAAGATCATTGGCGCCAACGACGCGTTCTGCCACATCAGCGGTTACACCCGTGAGGAGTTGATGGGGCAAGACCACCGCATCATCAACTCGCGTGTACATCCCCCTGAATTTTGGGAAAGCATGTGGGCCACCATCAGCGCAGGCTACCCTTGGCGCGGCGATATTTGCAACCGAAGCAAAGACGGTAGCTTGTACTGGGTGGACAGCATGATTGCCCCCTTCAAGGGGCAAGACGGTCGGGTTGAACGGTTTGTGTCGATCCGCACCGACATCACCGCTCGCCGTCTGGACCAGCTGAAAATTGCCGAGATGACAGACCGCATGAACTTGGCGATCGAGGGCGGGAACGATGGCCTGTGGGACTGGCAAGGGCTGGACCAGCCCGAGCAATGGTGGGCGCCAAACTACTACCGTTTGTTGGGTTACACCCCGGCAGAAATGCCGTCGACCACGATCAGCTATGCCAAACTTCTGCATCCGGAAGACATGGAGCGTCACCGAGAAGCCAAACGATTGGCTATCGATCACCTGAAAGATGTGGATTTGGAGGTGCGTCTGCTGACCAAGCAGCAAGGGTACCGGTGGTTTCGTGTGCGAGCCAAGGTGTTCCGTGATGCCGACGGCAAAGCCGTTCGCCTGTCGGGTTCAACCCAGGACATCCACGAACGCAAAATGGCCGAAGCGGAGGTGCGCCACGCCGAACAAATCTTGCGTGCCTCCATCGAAGCGCTCAACGACGCTTTTGTGCTGTTCGACAGCGAAGACCGCCTGGTCTTGTGCAACCAGCGCTACCGAGACTACTACCCGGAAAGCGCTGAGGTGCTGACCCCGGGCACGCGTTTCGAGGACATCATCCGCTTTGGCGTCAAAAATGGCCAATACGAAAGTGCGATCGGGCGAGAAGATGCCTGGGTTGCTGAGCGCATGGCCCTGCACCGGCAGCAAAACTCCCAGACCATGCAGCTGCTTAGAGACGGCCGCACCTTGCGGGTGATGGAGCACCGCACGCCCGAAGGCTACACCGTGGGTCTGCGGGTGGATGTGTCTGATTTCGTGCGGGCCACCGAGGCGGCGCAAAGCGCGTCCAATGCGAAGAGCCGTTTCCTCGCCAACATGAGCCACGAGATACGCACGCCGATGAACGCCATTCTTGGCATGTTGAGCCTGCTGCAGAAAACGCCACTGTCGTCTCAGCAAGCGGATTACGCAGGCAAGGCCAGCGGTGCGGCGAAATCTTTGCTGGGCCTGCTCAACGACATTTTGGACCTCTCCAAAGTCGAAGCTGGCAAGATGACCCTGGACCCACAACCGTTCCGCTTGGACACGCTAATGCGTGACTTGTCGAGCATTCTGTCGGCCTACATGGGCAACAAACCGGTCGAGGTGCTGTTTGACCTCGATACCGCATTGCCTGAAGTGGTGGTCGGCGACGCACAGCGCTTGTCGCAGGTGCTCATTAACCTGGCAGGCAACGCCGTGAAATTCACAGCCCAAGGCGATGTGGTGGTCAGCATCCGGGTGCACCACCAGTCAGATGACCTGGCCGAGCTGGTCTTTGCCGTTCGTGACACGGGTATCGGCATAGATCCTGCCCACCAACACCAAATTTTCACGGGCTTCACGCAAGCCGAAGCGTCCACCACGCGCAAGTTTGGTGGCACAGGGCTGGGGCTGGCGATCAGCCAAAAATTGGTTCAAGCCATGGGCGGTGACATCGAGCTGACCAGCGTGTTGGGTGAGGGCAGCACCTTCTCTTTCAAGGTGACATTGCCCGTCGTGCAAGACATCCCCGAGTCCTTGAAGCGGACCAAAGTACCCAGCATGACGCGACGCCGGGCGCTGGTGGTGGACGACAACCCGACGTCGGGCGACCTGATGGTGCGCATGATCCAGGCCTGGGATTGGCCCACCGACCTGGCGTCCAGCGGTGCCCAGGCCTTGGCCCTGATCGAAGACACGGTACGGCATGGCAAACCGCCGTATGACGTGATCTATGTCGACGAGCGCATGCCCGAGATGGACGGCTGGGAAACGATACGTCGGTTACGCGAGTGCTGTGCCTCGGCCGATTGCGAAGTGCCGTTGACCGTGATGGTCAGCACCCAGGGCCGCATTGCCTTGGACGAGCGGGCCGAGGACGAGGCGGCCATGCTCAACGCCTTTTTGGTCAAGCCAGTGACGGGGTCCATGCTGCAAGAAGCCGCATACAGCGCCGATGTCGCCAGACCCAAGATGCGGCAGGGCGCACGCCCCCTGCACCGCAAACGGCGTTTGACCGGCATGCGTTTGCTGGTGGTGGAAGACAACTTGATCAATCAGCAAGTGGCCGAAGAGTTGCTGACCTCTGAGGGCGCCTACGTGGCGATGGCGGCCAACGGCCAGTTGGGCGTGGACGCTGTGGCCGCTGCCAACCCGCAATTTGACGCGGTGCTGATGGACATCCAAATGCCGATCATGGACGGCTACACCGCCACGCGCACCATCCGTGAACAGCTCGGCCTGATCGATCTGCCCATCGTCGCGATGACCGCCAATGCGATGGCCTCTGACCGTGAAGAGTGCCTCGCTGCAGGCATGACCGAACACGTGGGCAAGCCGTTTGATTTGCCCAACTTGGTCAACCTGTTGTTGCGGCTGACCGAGACCCCCATTGAAGGCTCGGGTACCTCAAACTCCCCTGCGCCATAGCTCGCCTACCACCACGCCCACAAACACGGTGAAGCCCAGCCAATGGTTCAGCCGAAATGCCGTGAAGCACCCTTCGCGCGTGCGGTCTTTGATCAACCGATGGTGCCAAAGGGCTTGTCCCATGCCGATGACAATTGCTATGAAAAAAAGAGCACTCAAGCCCGCTGATACTGCGCAAAGTGCCCAAATCAGCAAGTAAAGCGCGTAACTCAGCATGATGAAGGGCACATCCCAGCGGCCCAAGGTGATGGCCGAGGTTTTCATGCCGATCTTGAGGTCATCGTCACGGTCGACCATCGCGTATTCGGTGTCATAGGCCAGCACCCAAAACAGGTTGCCCAACAGCAGCACCCAGGCGAGCACAGGCACATGACCTTGCACGGCTGCAAACGCCATTGGAATACCGAAACTGAACGCCACCCCTAGCACCGCTTGCGGCATGGCCACGACACGTTTGGCGTAGGGGTACACCAGCGTCACGGCCAGGGCTGCAAATGACCACATCACCGTGACCGTGTTGGTGGTCAACACCAGGCCAAAAGCCAGCAATGCCAGCACCGCGCCAAACAGCAAGGCCGCCTTCACACTCAAGGCCCCGCTGGTCACAGGTCGCTGTGCGGTGCGTTTGACATGGCGGTCGAAATCGCGATCAGCCACGTCGTTGATACAGCAACCTGCACTGCGCATCAAGATGGTGCCCAGGGTGAACACCACGGTCAGGTGCCAACCGGGGAACCCACCAGCCGCAAACCACAAGGCGCTCAAGGTTGGCCACAGCAGCAGCAGCCAACCTGCTGGTCGATTCCAGCGGATCAAATCCAGGTACACCTGCGCTTTCAAGACAAACGCTCCACCCCGGGCAGCTCACAGGCATAGACCGCATTGCGCAGCGCCGCAACCGCTTCATAGCGGGTGAAACTGCGTCGCCAGGCGAGCACCACGCGCCGCTTGGGCGGCTCGGGCGACAGGGCATCGGTGATGGGCAGGTACTTCACAAAATGCTCGTCGGATTTGCGGCGGCGCTTTTTGCTCTCTAACGCTTCTTTGGGCACCGACAGGCGCGGCACCAAGGTCACGCCCATGCCTGCGGCCACCATGTGTTTGATGGTTTCCAGCGACGAGCCCTCAAAGCTCTTGCGGATGCCCTCCGCGTCGCTGGAAAAGCGCGCGAACTCTGGGCAAACCTCCAACACATGGTCGCGAAAACAGTGGCCATTGCCCAGGAGCAACATGGTTTCTTTTTTCAAGGTCTCGGCGGTCACCGTGTCCAGCTTCGCCAGTGGGTGGCTGCTGGGAATGGCCGCCATGAACGGCTCGTCATACAGGGCCGCAGTGGCCAACCCGGCATCAGGGAACGGCTCGGCCATGATGGCGCAATCGATTTCACCGGTGCGCAGCATCTCCAGCAGCTTCACCGTGAAGTTTTCTTGCAGCATCAACGGCATTTGCGGTGTGCGCTGGATCGCTTGGCGCACCAGGTCGGGCAACAGGTAGGGGCCAATGGTGTAGATCACCCCCAAGCGCAATGGGCCAGCCAGGGGGTCTTTGCCCCGCTTGGCAATGTCTTTGATGTTGGCCGCCTGTTCCAGCACGCTTTGCGCTTTGCGCACGATCTCTTCGCCCAGCGGTGTGACCGACACCTCGTTCGCGCTGCGCTCAAACAGTTTGACCTCTAATTCGTCTTCCAGCTTTTTGATCGCCACGGACAAGGTGGGCTGCGACACAAAGCAGGCCTCTGCCGCGTGGCCGAAATGCTTTTCGCGAGCGAGCGCGACGATGTACTTGAGTTCGGTGAGCGTCATGGTGCTATTTTGCGGCGCTCACGCACCGCAACACTTCTTGTATTTTTTACCGCTGCCACAGCTGCAGGGGTCGTTGCGACCAGGGGTCGTCTCTTTGACGATGGGGGCGGGTGTCACGGCCAAACGGTCATAGTAGTTCTGCGTCATGCTGTACAGGATGTGCGCACTGTTGAGCGCATCGTCCAGCAGCCTGGCGCGCACCCGTTCTTCGGTCACTGCGGTCTTGTCTGGCGCGCACAGTTTGTGGATGGGTTGGTACAGCTTGTCGATGTCTTTGCGGGTGTGTTTGTCGATGCGCTGCCAGTGGTCTTCACGCCAAACCAATTCCGCCACCTGCATGCCGCGTGCCCAAAGCTCGCCCGATTTCGGCAGGCTGGGCTTGTCGGGCATGGGGGCCGCCGCTTCGTCCGCCTTGCCTTGCTCCCCCTGCTCATCCATCTCGTCCATGGTGTCTTGGGCAGCTGCCCAATCGGTCAGCAAAGGCTCCAGCCCCACCGCGGCGCGTCCTTCGACGGAGGCCACCAAGGTTTGGTCCATGCTGTCGAGGATGGCATCCATGCGTTTTTGCACCGTGGCCACCAAGGGTTCTCGGGCGTCAGGGGGCAGGGTGTCCAGGTCCAGTTCAAACAGGGACAGCAGTGGGGCGAGCAATTCCTCGGCCAAACCGTCAAACGGAGAGATCACCGTGCCGGTGATGTAGCCTTCCACCATCTCTGGCAAAGGGCCATCGACCAAAGAGGGGTGCATCAAGGCCTGATCGAATGCGGCAGAGTCGTCGGTCGTCCAGGTGGTGTATTCGGACGCCGTATCCTCGTCGGGTGTGGCGGCAGCGTCGGTCTGGTGGGGTGTGGCGGGCATGGTCATGCCCTGATTTTCCATGACATGGCGCATTTCATGCCGCAGAAGCTGCATTTCGTCGCAAACGCATGGCAGACGAGAGACGGTGTTTTTACAGTGAAGGCTGTTCAATGAACGTTTTCATCCATTTTTTATGTCAGAAGGGCTTCTCATGTTGCAACCCATTTCCTCTCGTTCTGCCGTGTCCGCCATTGGTGCTGTCGCGGTTTCGCTGGCCATGTCGGTCGTGTTTGCCGCAGATTTAACGGTGACGGTGGAAGGCGTCAAGTCGGGCGATGGCAAAGTCATGTTGGGTCTGTTCGATACACCCAACGGCTTTCCTGCTGCGCAGCCCAAGCAAGGGCAATTTGGTGAGGTGACGAACGACAAAGCGGTGTTCATCTTTAAAGACTTGCCCCCGGGTCGCTATGCCATTTCGGCCTTTCAAGACCGCAACAACAACCAGAAACTCGACGCCAACATGATGGGCATGCCCACCGAGCCTTATGGCTTCTCTCGCAATGCAGCAGGGCGCATGGGTCCACCCAAGTTTGACGATGCTGCGGTGACGCTGGAGACACAAGCCCTGGCCATCACGATCCAGTTGAAGTGAGGTGCTTCGCGGATGGGATGGTTTGATGTGCCGACGTCATCAAACTTTCACATGAGGTGATCAAACTGGGCGTTGTCGTTTTTCAACCCCCCCATCTCTGCCATCTCTGATCACCATGAATTCTGTTCAACAAGCCTCACGTCGCCAACTTTTGAAAATGTTCGCGGGCATGCCTATGCTGCCCTTGTCCACGGCACTGGCGGCTTCTGGCCTCACCTTGACTGCCTGTGGTGGTGGCGGCGACTTGCCCTCGGTGTCTGGCGTCAGCTTCAGCAGCATGGCTGCTCCCGACCTGGCCAACGCGGCGGCCATGGCCACCACCACGGTGGGGTCCACCATGACGGTCAATTTCAGCGACGCCACCAAGGTGGATTTCAAGCTGGCTTACCAACCTTTCTTCATCACTGGC
>CAZHDP010000008.1:0-22223 GCA_964531605.1 uncultured Burkholderiaceae bacterium
TCAGGAAAGCGGCCTTCGGCTATGTAGAAAAGGTGCAACAAGCCGAGCAGCACCAGTCCGACCACCACTCCGGTGCGCAACAACCACAGCGGGGACCCAATGTGCTGACGGCGCAACAGCCAAAAAATCATCAGACCCAAGGCCGCTGTGGTGATCGCGGTTGAGCTTTTGGACATGCCCACGCACAACAAACTCAGCCCTGTGCCCCACCAGCACAGTGACCGGTTGACGGAGGGCACACGCCACAGGGCTGCCCACAGGATCAGGCTCAGGGCTGCAGTACCCCCCAAGGTGTTTTTGCCTGACAAGATGCCCCGCCAAGCGTATCCGAAGTAGGCGTCAATGCCGAGCGACGGAAACCCCAAAGCGGCAATGACCGAGGCCACCTCGATGGCCAGCAACGTCGCCTGGATCACAAAGATGAAGTGGTGCCAAGGTCGCCCGTCCGTCTGCACGGCAATCGCAAACAAAATCAAGCCCCCGAACTGAATGGCTTTTTTGATGGTCACGCTGTCTGCGGGCGACCACAGGGTGCTGGCCAGCGTGTACACCAGCAACATCAACAAAAAGGGATTGACGGCTCGCAGGTTGGCCCAAGCCAAGGGGATGTGTCGGTAGGCCACGTACGCCGAAAGCGCGAACAAGCTGCCCCATTGCAGCTTCACTTCCCACGAACCATCAGCCACCGCAGAACCATCTTCAAAGTCACGCCAGGAAAACCCTGAGGGCAGCACGGCGAACAAGACGGCGGCAACCACCAGGGTGTCGATCCACCGGGCGTCCCACAACGACAGTCTGGGGTTGAAGGTCATGGCATCACGCACCGTACTCATGGAACTGAAAGCGTGTCATGCCAGTCAACTTGCCAGCCTGCGAGCAAGCGGTTCGCAACCATTGAAAGGCCTTGGGACGTGAGACCAGCACCCACACGGCTGCGAAGAGCACACTCAACACCAGCTGCACCAAGGCCCGAGCCCCCAGCACGGTGAAGCGCCATCGGCGTTGGGCAGCACTCAGCCGATAGACCTCAGCGCGTATCCAGGTTTGCCCGACGCGGTAGGCACGTCGCAGCAACCAGCCTGCGGTGGCACGGTCAGAGGGCACCTCTTCA
The DNA here is from genome assembly GCA_964531605.1 of uncultured Burkholderiaceae bacterium. GTDB lineage: Bacteria > Pseudomonadota > Gammaproteobacteria > Burkholderiales > Burkholderiaceae_C > Defluviibacillus. The sequence continues at coordinate 1,112 of CAZHDP010000008.1, forward strand.
GATACCGGTGCTTCGTCACACCACACCAAGGTGAGAGACTGGGCCACCAGGTCCCGGAACAGCACACTGTCTTCCCCGCCGGTTCGACCAAAAGCCTCGTCAAAAGGCCCATCCATCGCATGAAGGATGCTGGCGCGCAACAACACATTGCCCGTACGGGCCTCGCGTTCGTCAATCGGGGTGCCAGAAACATGCCGGGGGCGCTCAAAAAAACGACCTTGTTTGATCCAATCTGGCGTGTCTGGTCGGTACCGGGGGACCACGGGACCAAACACCACATCGGCTTGGCAACGCTGTTGGGTGGCCAACAACTGCTGAAGCCAATCCTCAGCGGGTGACTCATCGTCGTCAATGAAGGCAACCCATTCACCTCGCGCTTGGGCAATGGTCGTGTTACGGGCAAGCGCGATGTTGGGCTGAGGCACATGAAAGTAACGCAGCGTCACGCCTTCTGGCGCTGGCCAATGCGCCAATACAGCTTGCGCGGAATGGGCCGGGTCGTTGTCCACCACCACCAACTCGAGCGATTGTTCAGGTCCCGCCAACACCTGCTGGCCAAGCGCATCCAACAGAACCCGCAGCAAGGTTGGGCGCTTGAATGTACAAATGCACACACTGATCAGCATGGGTGCAATTATCCCCGGCTCATTCCAAAGTCAGCTCGTGCCGCATGGCTTTGGGGAGCAAGAAAAACCAGTTCACCACCAACTCACACACCTCAACCAGCACCATGCCGGCCAAGGCCCCCATGACGCCAAACTGCGGAATGGCAACCAAACAGCCCACGATCAGGACAGGTACCGAGCTCAAACCTTGCCAAAAGAGCACACGGTAAGCCCCAAAACTGATCAGCGTGGTCGTACCGACATTGCGAGCGCAATTCACTGCGAAGTAAATGCCCCACAACAGCAATAGCCCAGAGATGTGTTGGTACTTTTCGCCAAACAGGTTGGCAGACAGCCATGGAAAGCCCCAGAGCAACATGGCCACATAGGTCAATGCAAAGGCCTCCATGGCCAAGGTTGACCAGGCCATCCATCGACGCAAACGACCCCAATCCTGGGCAACGATCGTTTTGCCCAGCGTCGGTCGCGCCACCCTGCTCCAGGCCATGGCCACGATAGAGATGGGGATCAACAAGAGGCGGGCAGCGTTCAGGTCAGCCAACGCCGCCACGCCCAGAAAACCACCCGCAAAGTACAAATAGCCGTTGTTGACCGACCAAGCGATGATGGCCCCCACCAAAGCCCATCGACTGAGTTTCCAGAGCGCTCGCAATGGTTGCTGGTCTTGTTCAGACTGCTTGGCAATGCCACTGCTGGGCCACCAGAGCTTGAGGGCAAAAAACACTGCAGCGGCGCCATTGGTCAACGCCAGAGTCGCAATCACGGTGGTCACTGTCAAAGTGGTTTGCCACAACATCAGACCACCAGCGAGGACCGTGAACGCGACAAAAAGCAGGTCCATGAGGGCCACAGCCTGAGGACGAGATTCGATGAACAGCGCAGTTCGGCAAAACTCTCGGCAACTGAGCGCACAGATCAGCGCTGCGAAGGCGCAAGCCAACCCGACGCCAGCATCGTCCTTGTGGGCGGCATCAAAAGACAAAGCCCAAACACCCAAACCGCACACCAGTGCGAACACCAACGCCGCGGCCATTTGGATACGAAATGCCCGAGCCACCAAACCAACGCGGTCTGACTCGCTCACCCTTGCGGCCAAGGTGGTCAGTGCCGAACCGATCAAGGCTTCGAGCAATGACGTGGTCAACACGGTGATGCCAAACAGCTGTGAATACAGGCCATAGGTTTCCTTGGTCGCGAAACGGATCAAGGCCAGGCCAATCAGGAAATTAAGGCCACTCAGCAGCATGTGGTCGACGATGGACGCGACCGAGCGAAAGAAAAATCGTCGAGGTGTCGTCAAGCATCACCCGTCGATGAGCGAGAAAGTAACTTGGCCAAGCGACGCCACGGCCAAGTCAACCAAGACAACACACCCTTGCCCAAGCCGCCCATGCCTTTTCTAGGGGGCTGGTTGTAGACGGTTCCAACGACTTCAACGCCCGCCACGATCATGTCGGACTTGGCCTTCTTCAAATCGCTCAAGCGGGTGACGTTTTCGCGGGCCACAATGAGTGCCCGCCCCGTCTGGCGAGCGATGCTTTGTGCATCCGCCCATTGCAATGCAGACGGGGTGTCCACAATGAACACCGAAACATGGTCTGCGAAATGTGCCAACAAGTCTGCCAACTTGGGTGCACTCAAAATTTCCACGGGGTTCGGCGGCAACGGACCGGAGCCCAACACCCAAAAATCAGGCATGACTTCTGGGATGGCCTCCAGGGTTTTGGGGCTGCGCTTGGCAAGCATGGTGGACAGCCCCGACTGGTTGGGAAGCCCAAACAACTTGTGCTGCACCGGTTGACGCAAATTGGCATCCACCAGCATCGTGGGGATGCTGAGTTGGGCAAACGAGATGGCCAAGCTCGCAGCCATGTGGCTTTTGCCTTCGCCCGAAAAGGGGCTGACGATGGCAATTTGAATGCTCTCAACCTCACCCAGCCTGACCAACACTTCGGAGCGAAGGCGTTTGATGGCCTCTGCAGCTTCGCTGGACGGGTCATGGATGATCGCCAGCGAGGTGCTGATTTTTGCGGAATTGCCTTTAGAGAGGAAGGAAAAGTGGTTGAACTGGCGGTCCAGTACTTCCTTGACTTCCTCTTGCGTCAGCAGACCCAACCGAACGGCAGCCTCACCAAAACGGATGTTGAGCCTGTTTTGCAGCTGGACAATTTCTTCCACCTCGTCTGTCGTGAGGCGCCCTGACTTGATGTAAGCATCGCCCATGCGGCCTTTGCGCATCACAACATCGGATGACATTTTGTGAAACGCAGAGCTGTTGGCGTCGATGGCCACGAATTCAGACTGCGGCGCTGACTTACTGCCAGCTGCGGGACCTTTGGTGCCAGGACGGTGTGGAGTGTTCATGTGCTCAGGTCAAATTGAACGCTCACCGACGCGCCCCAACACATCAAGGTTCAACTCTCGCTCCAGGTCGTCAATGTGCCTCAATCGGCGGCCACTCAACTCCGTCAGGAACACGATGCCCAAACCCAACAACAATCCCACCGGAATGCTCATCAGCAAATTGGAACGCAGCTTGGGCTTTGAGTGGGTGTAAGGGGCTACAGCCCAGCGAAGCACCGCCAAACTCGGGCTGTTGACATTGCTGGCCATCAGCAACTCGTCGTATTTTTGAACAGCGGACGTGTAGATTTGCCGCACGCTTTCCATTTGCCGCTGATAAGAGCTGATCACATCGCGGTGTTTTTTCATCTCCAACAGCCGCTTTTGCTTGTCTTTGATGTCGCCCGACAAGGCTTGGGCTTGCTGATCGAGTCGACGCTCGTCCATGGAGACTGCATTCAACGCAATCTGGGACTCTCGGTTCAAACGCTGAAGCAGGGTGTCACGCTCCGCGGTCACGATCTTGAAACGAGGGTGATTGCGCCCGTAGACGCTGCCGATCTCTGCCATTTGTCGCTCTGAATCGGCCAAACGCAGCCGCAGTTCGGGAATGCCTCGTTGACCAGATATCTCGGGAATGTCAGCAGCAGGCACCCCTGAGCGGATCATGTTCTCGATGGCCCGGCGGCGTGAGTTGGCTTCGAGCCGTTGGCTTTCGATGGTGGTTTGGCGACCGCTGAGGTCTGTCAACTGGCGTGACTCGGTGTCCAGCCGCTCGTCAGCGTCCACGATGCCGTGCTTTTGCTGGTATTCGGTGATGGAACCTTGGATTTTGTCCAACTCTTGTCGCAAAGTCTCCAGCTGACTGCTGTACTGCTCCTGCCGCGACTTGGCCGGCGCAGAACTGACCCGCTGCACCAAATCCACATAAGCCTGGATGGACGCATTCAACGCGTCTCTGGCATGGGATGGGGAATCTGACGAATAGCGCAATTCAACCACCCGGCTGCTGCGCCGCAGGACGACTTCAAGATCCTTCGCGACTTGCTCTACCAACAGACTCCGTGCCTTGGTTTCACCCTCAGCATCGATCATTTTCTTGACACGCTCTCGGCTCATCATGCCCGTGGCATCAATGGCTTTGCTGGCGACCTCTTCGCTCTTGATCATGTCCACCTGGGTCTGCATGTAGCTTTCATCCAGAACAGGGCTGAATTGGCGACCCGCCAAGGGGTCGTTGGCGCGGTAATCGATGAACAATTCGGCGGTAGCCGTGTACGACTTGGGCAAATACTGTGTGAGTGCAAACGTGCCTGCGACGGTGGCCGCCAAGGTCACCAGAATGGTGAATTTGCGCGCCCGCAGAATCGCCAGCAACTGAGCGAACGACAGTCCGCTGGAAAGGTTTTCATTCGTCATGGTTGCATCGGTACTGGAGGCGCATGGCGGTCAAAACAACCGCTCATCCACGTAAACCACGTCACCGCTGACGATCGACGTGTTCAAGTCGGGTGCAAACTCTTGTGTGCGTTGGTCACTGGTCTTGCGGTGAATTCTGATTCGACGCAATGAACCACGCTCGGTGACACCGCCACTGATGGACAACACACGCATCACATTGAGGTCAGGCTCCATCGGATATGCGCCAGGTCGGCGAACTTCTCCGTGAACGTAGAACATTTTTTGAGGCGCCACAAAGACCACATCGTCGTTGCGCAACTCAATGTCCAACTCGCCCCGGGAGGGGTCTCCCAATTGATCAAGGCGAACCGGTATCTCCTGGCGATCACTGGTGCCGTCTTTTCCAGCGCTCTTCCGCAGCAAGGACACCGTTCGATCAGCCCGTGGCCCCAGGCCGCCTGCCGTGGCCAAAGCCTCAAGAACCGTCAACTTGCCCACAATAGGGAACCGCCCTGGACGAACCACTTCACCCAGCACGGAGATCATTTGACTGCGGACTTGTCGAACCTGCACCGAAACCTGCGGGTTGCGCAGGTACTCCCCGTCTTTGAGGCGTTGAGCAATCAGCTTTTCAATGGCGCCAGGGGCCAGTCCGCCCACCTTCAAGGTGCCGATCAAAGACAAGGTGACCTGCTCGTTGTCGTTCACCGACACTTCCGCAGACATGTCGGGTTGCCCAAAGACAGTGATGAAAATTTGATCGCCCACGCCCACAAGCTGTCGATCAAGGTTGGGCTGAGGGGGCTCTGCTGCTGCCTGTGGGCTCACGGCAGGTGCAGCACCGGTCGCAGCGGGAGCGACCATCGGCGGAAAAGCGTCCGTCGCCTGCGGCGGTTTACCGGCGGTGTCAATCGACGCGCTTTTGGGTGGCTCAGCAGCCTTCCAATCCGAATCCAGAGGAAGTGCCAGCACGCGGGTCTGCGCCTGCACCGTCAAAGACATCCCCGCCACCATGAGGCAGATAAAACGGCCAAACCAGGGCCAAAAGCCAAGGGAAGCGTTCAATTCAATTCCGCTCAATTTTATTTTCCGAAGAGATGCCAAGCCGCGCCACACCAGCGAAAGGCCACATTGCACCGAAGTGGCCTCAGAGGTGTGAATTAGACAACAAATATATTCCCCTCCAACCCGTATGGACCCGGCTTGCGGCAAAATTCGCACGATTGAGGGGGTTGTTGTCGCGTAAGCTCGGAACAAAGCCCAGCCGAACACACATTGGAGTCAGCGTTGAAGTCTGTAAGCAGAACATGGACCACTGCAGTGGCGTTGGTCATGGGACTGACAACCGCATCCCTTGGATGGGGGCAAAGTACCCCTGGGTCTCGACCCAACGCCCGGCTGGCATTGCCTCCATCAGACCAGGAAGCCACAGAACTCAAACTGTTCAACGTCACCCAATCGTTGCTCCAAGACCCTCAGAACCCCGAGTTGCTGCTGCAAAAAGGCATACACCTCTCGTCACTGGGACGTTTGCAGGAGGCTTTTGACGTGTTTGATGCGTTGAGGACCAACTTTCCCAACCACCCGGCCCCCTACGCCAACTTGGCCTCGGTGTACGCCCGATGGGGGAAGCTGGAAGAAGCCCGTCAAATGCTGTTGAAGTCAGACGCCCTCCAGGGCAACCGATTTCAGACCCAGCTGAGCCTGGCATCGGTGAACTTGGAACTCGCTTTGGCAGCCTTGAACAAGGCCAATCAAATCAATCCTGGCGATCGCAACACCGAACTGAAATTGCGAGCGCTTGAGAAATACCTGGTTGATGCCAACAAAGCGGTCTTTCCTGCCAGCGCGATCAGGAATGAGCGCACGCTGGACACCAACGCGGGGCGAATTCCCCAAGACATGGCGCCCTCAGCGACAGCCAAACCTCGGGTGATCGAAACGGTCACCCGAAAGAAAGACCGATTGAGCTTGACGGCCCTGGAAGGGGACGAACTGCCCAAGCCGGTGACGACGCCAGCCGCGGCAGCTCAGGCGGTGACATCAACGGCTGGATCGGCAAAAGAAGCCAGTACCGATGTGCGCAAGCAAGAGGTCGTCAAAACCTTGGAAAGCTGGGCCAAATCCTGGGCCAATCGGTCTTACGCAGACTACGCCGCTCTGTATGCAACGAACTTTCAACCCTCAGATGCCAGCGGCAAAGAGGCTTGGTTCAAGCGCAAACAAGCCTTGATGGAGAAAACTAACTTCATCCAGGTGGAACTCAAAGTCAGCACCATCCGGTTTTCAGGCGAAAAAGCGACGGTGCTGCTGACCCAGCGCTACAAGTCTGACCGCTACACAGACACCAGCAGAAAAGAATTGGTGCTGACCGCAGAAGATGGCAATTGGAAAATATTGCGCGAAAAGGTCTCCTACTGAAAGCCGACTGACGGCGTCAACAACCCCAGACACTTACACTTCGTTGCACATAACTTGAAGCCATGACAACAGCGATGCCAGTGATTGACCCTACGCCAGAAACACCCAGGGTGGTGCCGCTCGTGATCATTTCGCCTGTGCGCGATGAGTCCAAATTGATCACCAAAACCATGGATTCAGTGATCGCCCAAACGGTTCGCCCCGTTGAGTGGGTCATTGTTGACGATGGGTCCAAAGACAACACCGCTGAGTTGGTGCAAGCGTACGCCGACAAATACCCGTTCATCAGGCTGGTGAAGATCACAGACCGAGGGTTTCGAAAACTGGGTGGCGGCGTGGTCGCAGCGTTCAAATTTGGGCTGACCCAGATTGCCAGTCCACAGTATGACTTCATTGCCAAGCTGGACGGGGACATGTCCTTCGGACCTCGGTATTTGGAGGTCATGTTCAATGCCTTTGATGCCGACCCCAAACTTGCCGCCGTGTCAGGCAAAGTGTTTCGCCCAGAGGGAGATGGTCTGGTGGAGGAGTGGACCATCGACGAACATGTGGCGGGGCAATTCAAACTCTACCGCTGGAACGCTTACTGTGACATCGGTGGTTTCGTCGAGGAAGTGCTTTGGGACGGCATCGACGTCCACACCGCCCGCATGAAAGGCTGGATGACCAAGAGTTTTGACGACCTAGAGGCTCGCTTGATTCACCACCGCTTGATGGGGTCGTCGGACAAAAACGTTTACCGGGGTCGCCTTCGGTTGGGTCGAGGCATCTATTTCATGGGCTACCACCCCCTCTATGCCCTCGCCTCTGCAGTCTTCCGGATGCGCGAAAAGCCCTTCCTGATCGGTGGCGTGCTGATCATGGTCGGGTACACCAAGGCTGCGATTCAACGTGTGCCCCGGTATGACAACCTCGAGTTTCGGGCTTACCTGCAGAACTGGCAAATGGAAAAACTCAAGGCGCGACTGAAGGGTGAAACGCGTTGATTGACGTCCGATGAAACAACCACAAGGCTCCAGCCAAAGCGCTCAGCAAAGCATCCTCAGCCTGTTCACCGGTCTGACGTTTGCGGCCGCGATTGCAGCGACCTTGCTGGCCTTGGTGGCCTTGCATGACCGCACCCATTTTCAGGATTTTTTAAACGCCACGTTCATCAGTTTGCTGGCCGGGTTTGTGGTGTTTTCGCGCCTTGACCTGGTGTCGTGGGCTGACCGCTTGGACATCGTGTCCAGCATCGTGGCTCGGTGGTTCTTGGTCTTTCTGCTGGTGATTCTGGGCGGCTACTTCTCCATGTCTGTCGAACAGCTGTCACGCCGAGTGATGGTCTGGTGGCTGATTTTGACCCCGGTTGTCTTGAGTCTCTTGGCTGTAGGACTGCAGATGCTGGCCATCCACATCTACGCATCGGGCAACCGTCGTCGCAAGGCCGTCTTTTTGCGGTTTCACGAAGCCGCAGGCGTGCTGGCCAAGCGCATGCAATATGAGCCGCTGCTGGGCGTAGACCCGATCGGTTACTTCGACAAGCGGCCAGACAACGAAGAAGACGCACCCCCACTCCAATGGCTGGGCGATCTGGGTGACGCCGTTGATTTTGTGAAAGTCAACCAAGTTGATATCGTGTTTCTGGGTTTGGACATGGCAGAAAGCCCTGCGGTACGCGCGCTGATGGAGGCGTTGCAGGACTCGACTGTGTCCATCTACTTCATCCCTGACTCCAAACTGTTTGGCGTGCCTGGGGTTCAGGTGACCGAGATGGTCGGTGTGCCCTTGTTGGTGGTGGCTGAAACACCGTTCTTGGGCATATCGCACGCCATCAAACGGATCATGGACATCGTGATCTCTTCAGGCCTGCTCATTGCGCTGTCACCCGTGTTGATCGGTGTGGCCATTGCCGTGAAATTGTCATCGCCTGGCCCCATCGTTTTCCGCCAAAAGCGCTACGGCGTTGGCGGTAAAGAAATTGACGTCTATAAGTTCCGCAGCATGCGTGTGGAACCCCCTTCAGATCAGGTCAAGCAAGCGACTCAAAACGACAACCGGATCACCCGGGTAGGTAAATTCATCCGCAAGAGTTCATTAGACGAATTGCCGCAGTTTGTGAACGTATTGCAAGGATCGATGAGCATCGTCGGGCCACGCCCTCATGCCGTGCAGCACAACGAGCTTTACCGCAAATTGATTCCAGGGTACATGCTGCGCCACAAGGTCAAACCGGGGATCACAGGTTGGGCACAGGTCAACGGTTTGCGCGGCGAAACCGAGACCATCGACAAAATGCGTCGTCGCATCCAATATGACTTGGTGTACATCAGCCACTGGTCGGTGTCGTTTGACATCCGCATCATCCTCCGCACGGCGCTGCTGGTGTTCAAAGACACGAACGCCTATTGAACGGATCAAGCGTCTTCAGCCATTACGCCGTATGGGACGCCTCAAACCGATGACCGCGAGACAGGCTTCAACAAGGCTTTCAACTGCGCTTTGGCACGCTTCGCCGCCATCAATCCGTCACCGAGGAGCTGCGGCCGGGAGAGGGCTCCTTCGCCCATGGGAATCATGCGGGTGCAAAGGCGCAATTTATAGTCCTGTGTGCCTCGCCCCATGTCAAACAACGCCAAGCCATCATCGGCACTTGCTTGCGCCAATTTCAGGTACATGATCAACGCTGGCTGGTAATAAGCATGCTCAGGCCGGTAGATTGAAAACCAACCGTGCAAGGTCGTGTGCGACCTCAAACCCAGATGGCAAGCCACCATGGTGTCGCCTGCGTAAAGCGCGCACAGATCACCCCGGAAATCAGTTTGCCGCCGTTCAACCAGGTCAAACATCATTTGACGCACCCAAGGCACTGCAAACGGGTCGCCAGCCAAGCCGACGGTACGGGCCCGCTGCTCGGTCTTCAGCTGCATCAGCGTGTCGATGATGCGGGTGTCGGATGCGTGCATTTCAAACCGCAAAGGCCCCAGATCGCGCTCAATGCGGTTGGATGATTTTTTGACCGACGTGATGATGCCTGGGGTTGATTTGTTCTGCACCTCAGCCAATCGCTGCACGTAAGCGGCCCAACCGCCTTGTAAATCCAGCACAGGTGAGACATGGTCGAAACGAACATAAGGCGCAAACACCCGTTGCGTCACAGGCATGTGGTTGAACCGAAAATAGTTCGCCCCACAAGCTTTCAGCAATTCGCTACCGTCCATGTCGAAGTCACGCGCAGCGACCATCCCGTGGTAGTCGTTCAGCTTGCCCGCCACAGGGATCAAGCGACGCCACGTGTCCAACTGGTGAGGGAAAAAACCTTGGACAGCCCCATCAGACTCGATCACGGCAACGCGAACATCATTGCCATAGCCCGCAATGAGTTGGGTGAATTCAGGCCGATAGTAAGGGCTTCGCAATGTATCATCGGCCTGTTGAAGGGTGACCCATTTGGCCGTCAGCGATGCATCCAGCTCTTGAGCTGAGATCACCGAAATCTTCATGCCTGTTTGCCTCGGCGGCCAATCGCAAAATACTCAAAACCTTGCGCCCGCACAGACCCGGGCGCAAACAGATTCCGCCCATCAAACAGCACCGGGGAACGCAACAAGTCTTTCAGTTGGTCCCAATCTGGTGTGCGGAACTCACGCCACTCAGTGACGATGACCACCGCATCGCAGCCTTTGGCCGCTTCGTACGCATTGCCTGAAATCTCAAGGCCAGGTCGGTCACCCAAGACGCGCTTCGCTTCGGTGGCAGCGACCGGGTCGTACGCACGCACGTGTCCGCCACGGGCGAGGATGTTTTCAATCAAGGTCAGGCTCGGTGCCTCACGCATGTCATCGGTGTTGGGCTTGAATGCCAGCCCCCAAATGGCAAAGGTTTTCCCCGTCAAATCGGCACCAAAGCGGCGCACGATTTTGTCTGACAACACGTTTTTTTGGCGCTGATTGATCTGCTCCACAGCCACCAGCAAGCTGAGTGGGCTTTCGTTGTCTGCCGCCGTGTGCGCCAAAGCCTTCACGTCTTTGGGGAAACAAGAACCTCCGTACCCGCAACCGGCATACAAAAAACTGAACCCAATGCGAGGGTCAGAGCCAATGCCTTTGCGAACCGACTCAATGTCCGCGTCCAGTCGCTCGGCCAAAAGTGCCAGCTCATTCATGAAACTGATTCGGGTCGCCAGCATGGCGTTGGCCGCGTACTTGGTCAGCTCGGCACTGCGGATGTCCATGGCCAGCAAACGATCGTGGTTGCGCAAAAAAGGCTCATACAGTGCGCGCATCACATCCAAAGCGCGCTCACTGTCCGTTCCCACGACGATGCGATCTGGACGCATGAAGTCCTCTACCGCAGCACCTTCTTTCAAAAACTCGGGGTTAGAGACCACAGAAAAGTTGGCGTTGGCACCGCGAACTGCCAAGGCAGCGTCGATGGCCGCTTTCACCTTGTCGCCCGTGCCCACAGGCACGGTGCTTTTGTTCACGACCACGGTGAAGTTGTCAGGCATGTAACGCCCAATGTCGGCAGCGGCAGCCAGCACGTGCTTGAGATCGGCAGAACCATCTTCGTCTGGGGGAGTGCCAACAGCAATGAACTGAACAGCGCCATGCGCCAGGGCAGCTTGTCGGTCGGTGGTGAATTTCAGGCGCCCGGCGGCGGCGTTGCGTTTGACAATGTCTTCCAACCCAGGCTCGTGGATCGGGATACCGCCCTGGTTCAACAAGTTGACTTTGCGCTCGTCCAAATCCAAGCACACCACGAAATTGCCCATCTCAGCGAGGCAAGCACCCGTGACAAGCCCCACATACCCGGTTCCAACGACAGTGATCTTCATTCAGTTTTCCAGAAGGCAATCAAACGCCGATTATTCAATAACTCTGGGCTGATCTTGATGTCAGAAGCCGCATTGCCACCCTAAAATGCGGCGTCTGCACCACTTCTCGCCAGGCCGCGCACGCCATGACAACACCCTCACTGTTCAAAGCTCACCTGTTTGGGGTTGACTTCAACGCTGTGTCGTTTGAAGAGGCCGTGAACTTGCTGTCAGCGCGTGTGGCCCTGCGCCCCGCCAGTGTGGTCGTGACGCCGAATGTGGACCACGTGGTGTCCTTGAGTGACCAACCTCAGGTCAAAGCGGTGTACCAAACAGCCGATTTCACCTTTGCCGATGGCATGCCCGTGGTGTGGGCCAGCCGGTGGCTGGGGCAACCGCTGCCTGAACGGGTGACCGGCGCAGACCTTTTTGTGGCGTTGTGCAAGCTTGGCCAACAACGCGGCTGGAAAATCAACGTCTTCGGCGGCATGCCCGGACAAGAAGAGATGCTGCTGGAACGTTTTGCAGCCGTCTACCCAGGACTGAAGGTGTCAGTCCGCTGTCCTGGCATGGGGTTCAATCACCTGTCGGATGAGGCCAACTCGGCCGCCGATTGGGTCAACCAGACGGCGCCAGACATCGTGTTTGTCTGCCTGGGCTTTCCTCGGCAATGCCTGTGGTCGCTGCACAACCGGGCCAAACTCAATACCGGCTTGGTGCTGTGTGTTGGCGCGGCGATGGAATTTGCGCTGGGTTTTAAAAGCAGGGCTCCGCTGTGGATGCAGCGCTCTGGCCTGGAATGGTTGTGGCGTCTGTGCTCTGAACCCTCCAAACTGTGGCAGCGCTATTTGGTCAGAGGTCCGCGCTTCTTCAACCTGGTGCGCAAAGAGCCACGCCAACACCGTTGACCCTCGTTCAGGCTTTGGCAGCAAAAAACCGCTATAATCCAAGGCTTTGCTGGCAAAAACTCCGACGGCCAAATTGATATCAGTCGGGGAACACCGCTCAGGGCCTGATCTTCCCAGAGCACAATTCGGAAATCCATTACGTAATGACAACCATCCGTGTTAAAGAAAACGAGCCGTTTGACGTCGCTCTGCGCCGCTTCAAGCGCACCATTGAAAAATTGGGTCTGTTGACCGACTTGCGCGCTCGTGAGTTCTACGAGAAGCCCACCGCTGAACGCAAGCGCAAGAAGGCAGCTGCCGTCAAGCGCCACTACAAGCGCGTTCGCAGCATGCAACTGCCCAAGAAACTGTACTGAGCCCTTTCAGGCTTTTCAGTTTCAAACCCGCGCATGAGCCTGCTCAGCGCGGGTTTTGTTTTTTGTGTTGACCTTTTTACAGCAGAACACCATGTCCCTCAAAGACCAAATCACAGAAGATATGAAATCCGCCATGCGGGCCAAAGACAGCGAACGCCTGGGCACCATCCGCCTGTTGTTGGCGGCTTGCAAGCAAAAAGAAGTGGACGAACGCGTGGTCTTGGACGATGCAGCAGTCATCGCCATTGTGGACAAACTCATCAAGCAACGCAAAGACTCGATTTCTGCCTTTCAACAGGCCGGACGCGCTGATTTGGCAGACAAAGAAGCCAGCGAACTCAAAGTGTTAGAGGTCTACCTGCCCACCCGGCTGAGTGCAGACGAGATCAGCGCTGCCGTGCAAGCCATCGTGGCCAGCTTGGGCGCCAGCGGCCCTGCAGACATGGGCAAAGTCATGGGCGCGGTCAAAGCCCAACTGGCAGGCAAAGCCGACATGGGCTTGGTGTCCGCTGCCGTCAAAGCAGCCTTGGCGCCCTGACCCCCAGCCATCAAATGCCCCTCGCGTCGTCATCGTCACATGACAACCCGAGGGTTCAGGCATCAACTGCCGGCCACTTTCATGCGGTTCACCAACATGGAACCCACCGTTTTGGCCCCATAGTTGTAGGCATCTGAACCTATGGCCTCAATGCCTTGCAGCATGGTTTTGAGGTTGCCCGCGATGGTGATTTCATGCACGGGAAAGGCAATCTCACCGTTCTCCACCCAGAAGCCACTGGCACCGCGGGAATAGTCGCCAGTCACGTAGTTCACGCCCTGCCCCATCAGTTCGATCACAAACAAACCTGTGCCCAGTTTCTGCAGCATGGCTTTCAGGTCGTCATCGGGTCGGGTCAGCCGCGATGTCATGGTCAGGTTGTGCGAGCCGCCTGCATTGCCTGTGGTCCGCATGCCCAACTTGCGGGCGCTGTAGGTGCTCAAAAAGTAGCCCTGAACCACACCACCCTTTACGACTTGGCGGGCACGGCAGGTCACCCCTTCGTCGTCAAACGGTGAACTGCCCTTGCCTCGCATCACAAAAGGGTCTTCGGCGATGTCAATGTGCTTGGGCAGCACCCGTTTGCCCAACGAATCCAGTAAAAAAGTGCTCTTGCGGTACAGCGCGCCACCGCTTGTGGCCTGAACATAGGCACCGAGCAAGCCTGCGGCGACAGGGGATTCGAACAAGACGGGACACTCTGTGGTGGCAATTTTGCGTGACTTGAGACGGCTCAAGGCCCGCTCAGCGGCATACCGCCCCACCGCTTGTGGGCTGGCCAATTCGGTCGCGTTTCGCATGGAACTGAACCAGGCATCGCGCTGCATGTTGGCGCCTTTGCCTGCAATCGGCGCCACCGACATGCTGTGTCGGGAACTGGCGTAACCGCCCCGAAAGCCATGGGTATGGGCACTGAAAAAGTGGCTCTGCTGCGCGGAAACGCCCGCACCTTCGCTGTTGGTGATGCGCTTGCTGGTGCCCATTGCAGCCGCTTCACAAGCCAAGGCCAATTGGGCCGCCTGTTCGCTGTCCAACGCCCAAGGGTGGAACAAATCCAGATCCCGGTGGTCCGTGGCAATGTCCTGCACATCAGGCAAGCCAGCCACAGGATCTTCGGCCGTGAAGCGGGCAATGTCATAGGCCGCTTTCACCGTTTGCTGGATCGCCACCGGAGAAAAATCAGACGTGCTGGCGTTGCCTCGACGGTGGCCCACGTACACCGTGACGCCCAAAGACTTGTCGCGGTTGCGCTCTACCGTCTCCAGCTCACCCAAGCGAACAGAAACGCTCAAACCGCACCCTTCCGAGGCCTCTGCGCCTGCGTCGGTTGCCCCCAATTTCTTCGCGTGGGCCAGCGCAAGATCGACAGACGCCTCAAATTGGGCGCGACTGTATTGGAAACCGTTTTGGGCATCCGAAGATGCAGAGCGGGCGGAAGTGGAGCTGTTCAACAATGTGTTCATGGCGGCGGCTATGATACTTGCCGCTGCGGCCTTCAAACGCGCGTCGCGTCAAGCCCCCTTGAATTGCGCCTTGCACAGGCCCTCGGTTGCCCCTTATTTGCCACCTTTTTGTTTGGCGTCACCTCGGTCACTCTTACCCATCTCTACTCATGTCACGCAAACCCAAAAGAGGCTATTACGTCAAAGGCCAATTCATTGCCGAGGGCAGCGAGTTGGACTTGGCCTACAAAGCCGAACTCAAAGGTACCGACGCCGCCAGCAAAACTGACCTCAAACGCGAAAGCGAAGAGCTGCAATCCCTCGGTGAAGACTTGTTGACATTGCGTCGAGGCTTGATGGCCAAACTCGATTTGCCTGAAAAGTTGTTGGACGCCATCACCGAAGCCAAGCGCATCACCAACTTCGAGGGCAAGCGCCGACAAATGCAGTTCATCGGCAAACTGATGCGTTTGCTGCAAGCCTCGTCACCCGAGACCATTGACGCGATCAAAGCGGCCATGACGGAGCAGCGCCAAGGCTCTGCCGACACCGCACTGGCATTGCACCAAGCAGAACAGTGGCGAGACAAGCTGATAGCGAGCGACGACACCGTGAGTGCATGGATTGACAGCCACCCAGACACCGACATCCAACAACTGCGTGCGCTGGTGCGACAGGCCCGCAAAGACGCACAAACCCAGGCCAAGCCCGACCTGCCAGGTGAGACCCAACGGCATGGACGCGCTTACCGAGAGATTTTTCAATTGGTGCGAGACCAACTTGCCCAAGCCACCGACGACACCGAAGACTCAGATGACCTCGACGACTGATCCTGTATCGACCTCAAACGCCAGCATTGCACCTGATGGGGTGCGCATAGGCATCGTGTCCATCAGCGACCGGGCTTCCACTGGGGTGTACGAAGACAAAGGCCTTCCTGCGCTGAAAGCCTGGCTGACCGCAGCGTTGCACAATGGCATTCAGTTTGAAGAGCGGTTGATACCCGACGAGCAAGAGCGCATCAGCGCAACGCTCATTGAGCTGGTCGACGCAAAATGCGCGCTGGTGCTCACCACGGGCGGGACTGGCCCTGCGCTGCGCGACGTGACCCCAGAGGCCACCTTGGCCGTGGCCGACAAGGAAATGCCTGGGTTTGGCGAGCAAATGCGCCAGATCAGCCTGAAGTTCGTGCCCACCGCCATCCTGTCGCGCCAGGTGGCCGTCATCCGGGGACAAAGCCTCATCATCAACCTGCCAGGGCAACCGAAAGCCATTGCCGAAACATTGGAGGGTTTGAAAGACGCCACAGGTCAATCGCTCGTGCCGGGCATCTTTGCGGCTGTGCCCTATTGCATCGACCTGATCGGCGGCCCCTACCTGGAAACCGTAGACACCGTGTGCAAGGCATTCCGGCCTAAAACAGCCATCCGCGCGCCGCGCGCCTGAGCCAGCAGCAACCCCTGCAGATCACCAGAGATTGCTGCGGGTCACTTTCCAATGAGTTGATTCAAACGCTCTGCTTCAAAGCACTCGGTGCGCGAGGCATCGGCGGGCACACAGCTGGGGGTATTTTTGGACGCTGACAGCGTCTCTATGGCCTGCCACAGCAGCGCGATTTGATGCTCGTGCGTGGTGGTGTGGTCCACCAGCCCTCGCAGCGCTTGGCTCACGGGATCATCGTCCAAAGTCACCCCGTAAGCATTGAATTTTCTGTCGGGGCTTGCCACATCAGCGCTCTCACCCTCTTTCGAAGGGATGATGCGTGCGGGTATGCCCACCGCTGTCGCTCCTGCTGGCACGGGTTTGATCACCACCGCATTGCTGCCGATCTTGGCCCCATCACCCACAGTGAAGCCGCCCAACACCTTGGCGCCGGCACTCACCACCACATTGCGCCCCAGCGTCGGATGGCGTTTGCTACCTTTGTACAAAGACGTGCCACCGAGCGTCACCCCTTGGTAAATCGTGCAACCGTCCCCAATCTCAGCCGTCTCACCCACCACCACGCCCATGGCATGGTCGAAAAACACACGCTCACCGATCACCGCCCCAGGGTGAATCTCGATGCCGGTCAAGCCACGGGACAGGTGCGACATGAAACGCCCCAGCCACTTCAAGCCATGCGTCCAACACCAGTGTGCGCCGCGATGCATGACCACCGCGTGCAAACCGGGGTAGCAAGTCAAGACTTCCCAACGTGTGCGCGCCGCTGGGTCGCGGTCGAGGATGCATTGGATATCGGAGCGTATACGGGCAAACATGGGTCAAGTCTAACGGGTCGACAGTTCGTCGGGTGGCACCCCGCAGCGCACCTCGCAGCGTTGTGACACCGCCTTGGCCACACCCCGCAAGATGTGGATCTCCTCCGGCGTCAACTGCGCCCGGTTGGCCAACTGGTTCAACCGGGGCATGAGCTTCTTGGGTGCTGCAGGGTCCAAAAAGCCAATGTCCACCAAGGTCTTTTCCCAGTGCGTCAGCATGCCCTGCACGGCCACGGCATCAGCGGTGGCAGGTGACGAGCTGGGGCTGTGCACCTCAAATCCCCCCATGGCCATGCGCCATTCGTAAGCCACCACCTGCACAGCTGCCCCCAGGTTGAGCGAGCCAAATTGGGGATTGGTGGGGATGCTCAATGCCGCATGACAGCGGTACACGTCCTCATTGCGCATGCCGAAGCGCTCTGACCCAAACAAAAAAGCAACCGACTGGTCCTGCTGCGCCAGTTGTGCAAAGTGCGGCCGTGGCGCCACGGTGGGCGGACCAAAGTCACGCGGCGTCATCGCGGTGGCGCACAGGTGGGTCATGCCGTCCAGCGCCTCGTCCAGCGTTTCCACAATCTGCGCATTGCCCAGCACGTCCAGGGCACCACTGGCGCGTTGAATGGTCTCCTCACGCCGCAACACGTTAGGCCAGCGCGGCGCAACCAGCACCAAATCGTCAAAACCCATCACCTTCATGGCACGGGCGGTAGCCCCCACATTGCCCGCGTGACTGGGGTTGATCAGGACAAATCGGGTTTTGAAGCGGGGCAGCAAAGTGGTCATTGGTGCAGAACTTGTGAGGAGCGGTAAAATCAGCGTATTGTCGCCCCCGCATCGTCGGGTTGGTATCCATCAGCTCTTCCCCACAATTCATGTCGTCCAACCTGCACCCCATGCTCAACGTGGCCATCAAGGCCGCACGCGCCGCCGGCGCCATCATCAACCGCGCGGCACTTGATGTCGAATCTGTGCGCATCTCGCAAAAGCAGATCAATGATTTCGTCACTGAAGTGGACCAAAACAGCGAAGCTGCCATCATCGAGACGCTGCTCACCGCCTACCCTGGCCACGGCATCCTGGCGGAAGAATCCGGCTCGCAGCATGGCGCCAAGGATTCCGAATTTGTGTGGATCATTGACCCCCTGGACGGCACGACCAACTTCATCCATGGCTTCCCGGTCTATGCCGTCAGCATCGCGCTGTCTGTGCGCGGCAAGATTGAACAAGCCGTGGTGTACGACCCCAGCCGCAACGACCTGTTCACCGCTACCAAAGGCCGTGGTGCGTATTGCAATGAACGCCGCATCCGCGTGTCCAAACGCATCCGCCTTGCTGACAGCCTGATTTCCACCGGCTTCCCATTCCGCCCTGGCGACAACTTCAACAACTACATGGCCATGATGGGTGACATCATGCCGCGCGTGGCGGGCTTGCGTCGCCCTGGTGCGGCTGCACTCGACCTGGCTTACGTGGCTGCGGGTTTCACAGAAGGCTTTTTTGAAGCGGGTCTTTCCCCCTGGGATGTGGCGGCAGGTTCACTGTTGGTCACCGAAGCCGGTGGTCTGGTGGGCAACTTCACTGGCGAAGCCGACTTTCTGGACCAGAAAGAATGTTTGGCGGGCAACCCCAAGATTTACGGCCAATTGGTGCCCTTGCTCGGCAAGTACAGCAAGTTCGCCACCGCTGGCGAAAAAGCCTCCGTGCGCCAAGGCACGGTGTCGAAAGCGGGTGTGAGTGACGGCGCCACAGACAGCGACGACGACACTGCAGATCAAGAGCAAGCCCCCGACGCTCCCTTCTGAAGCGGCCCTCAGGGCATGGGCAAGGTGAAGTAAAACCTGGCGCCATGCCCAGGCTCGGACTCGGCCCAGACCTGACCACCGTGACGCTCCACGATGCGCGACACGATGGCCAAACCCACCCCAGACCCTGGGAACTCTGTCTGCAGCCGTTCAAAAACGCCAAACAATTTTTCAGCCCGCTGCATGTCAAAACCGACCCCGTTGTCGGTGACCACATAAGCTTGGCGCGACAGATCAAACGCCACATCGACTTGCGGATGTGGCACGCGGCCAGAATACTTGACCGCGTTGTCCAGCAAATTCACAACGACTTGGCGCAAAAGCGTTGCGTCACCCAAGGCTGGTGGCAAGGCATGCAAACACACCAGCCGCCCCTGCAGGCCCATCTGCGCCACCACATCAGAGGTCAGTTGCTGCATGTCCACGGGCAGCAAGGTCAATTCATTTTTGGCAATGCGCAGCAGGCCTAACAAATCGTCAATCATTGACCCCATGCTCTGCGCACCGGCAGCCACTCTGGCCAACATCGCATGACCCTCAGCGGAGAGCCGAGAAGACTCTTTTTCACTCAACAACACCGCAAAGCCGTTCACCGCCCGCAAAGGCGAGCGCAAATCGTGGGCAATCGAATACGAAATCGTTTCCATGTCACGCATCGAGCGCTCCAACGCCGCCGTGCGCTCTTTCACCCTGCGTTCCAGCGACTCGTTCAGCGCCCGGATTTTGGCGTCTGACTCGAACCGCTCTGAGATGTCCCGGATGATGGTGGTGATCACCACCTCGTTCGCCACTTTCCCCTGTCCGACCGTGCCTTCCACCGGGATCGCCGTGCCACCGGCCCGCATGGCCCGCATGACGCGCCGGGCACCCGCCCCCACTCGACCCAACTCGCGGTCCAGGTAATCGCTCAAACTGGCGAGCGAGGGAGAGGCTTGCGCATCGGGACGCAACAAATCCAGCACAGACAGCCCCAACAATTGCGCCTCAGACCGCCCAAACAAGGCCGACGCGGCGGGGTTGGCATAGGTCACGGCACCGCTGGCGTTGAGCAGCAAGATCGCGTCCATCGCCGAATCGGCAATCACTCGCGCCCTCGCCTCGCTTTGCTCCAGCGCGCCTTTGGCGTGCAAGTAGTCCGTCACGTCCGAATAGGTTCTGACCATGCCACCTGAGGGCAGCACCTGGGATTTGATCTCTAAAAACCGGTTGTCCCGCGTGCGCCTGATGAACACAGGTGGCACGTCTTTCGCGCCCAAACTGCGCACATATTGGCGGTCTGCAGGGCTCAGCCAAGCCAGCTCCTCGCCAAAATCGCCTCGATCGATCTGCAGGCGCACAATGTCTGCCAACGCTGGTGCGGTGCTCAAGAACTGAGGGGCCAGGTCCAGTAACTCACAGGCCCGGCGGTTGAACACCTCTACCCGGCCAGATTCACCCACCACCAGCAAACCTTGGCTGATAGACGCCAGGGTGGTCTGCAAGGTCGCACTTTGGGCAATCAGCTTCGTGGACGTGTCCTGAAGCGCCTCTTCCACCCGCTTGATGTCAGAAATGTCGAGCTGAATGCCTGACATCGCCAAAGGTCGCCCATCCGCGTCACGCTCGTGCACACCGCCGCGGCTCAGCACCCAAATCCAGTGCCCGGCCCGGTGCCGCATGCGAAAGTCACATTCAAAAAAGTCTGTTTCGCCACTCAGGTGCTGCGCGTACAACTCTTGAATGCGGTCCACATCGACAGGAGAGACCCGGTTGAACCAATGCCCCTGCATCAGCGGCCCCAACTCTTCCACGGTGTAGCCGATCATGTCGGCCCACCGTTCGTCAAACGTCCCCAACCCGGTGCGCAAATCCATGCTCCAGGTTCCCGCACGGGTGCCGTTGATGATTTGGGCCAAACGCTGTCGCTCGGCCACCAAAGCTTCGTTGGCCATCACATGGTCGGTCACGTCGCTGTAGGTCACAACCAAGCCACCATCGGCCATGCGCCGGGATTTGACCTCCAAAGCCAGGCCAGCGCGTGTGCGCCGAACATACGTTGAGGCCTGCCCAAGCTTTGGCGCCACGGTCAAGCTGTGCAGGTACTGGATCGCCAGTGCCACGCTGTCGGGACCAAAATCACCTCTGCTGCGCTGGAAAGCCACCAAGTCACGGACCGAGGTACCAGGCTTCAATCGGTCCAGCGGAAATTCCAGCAGGTCAATCAAGTGTTGATTCCACAT
>CAZHDP010000009.1:0-21762 GCA_964531605.1 uncultured Burkholderiaceae bacterium
TGTACTCATCAAACGGAAGGTCACGTCATGTTTGCCAGGAGGGATGTCTGCCGTTATCAAGCCGTTGGCAGTCATGATGCCGGCTTGTCCCTGGTGTTGTTGGTCAATGAACATGTGCCATTGAGGAAAGAAAAAATGCCTGACGGTCAACAGGCACCCCCTTTTTGTTTCCACGGAGAAGTTCATTTCCCGAGCTGCATGCTTAACCGCTGTCCAATGTTGCGTGTGCTCTCCGATGTCGTTGCAAACGGCGCTCACGGCTTGTTGTGTTGTGTCCGAACGGGTAACACCCGTTAAGAAGGTCGACAAGGGGACCCCTTGTGGGCGGTATTCAGGGGCGTCTGGGTGCTTAAGCATGTCTCGAAGTGTGGGCAGTTTTTGATCCGTGACAGCCACTGCAGACATCGCGGTTACACCCAATATGCCGACTACGGCCACCGCGAGCCAAAGTGTCGTCGTGACCCTGAACCGCGCAGATGAGGCACACAAGGCTTGTGTCAAGCAAGCCATCAAGGCTGCCATCATGAGGCTCAAAACGGTACCAAGACGCCAAGGAAACTGAACTTTTTGCAAAGTCTGAATGTTTTCCCACACCATGTGACTGCTGTTCGTGGTGAGCCAGAACGAAAGCACTGCAATGGACACACAGAACACGGACACTTGGTGGACCATGTCCGTCTTTTGCAGACGGTACCGAATGTGTACCCCAATAAAGGTCAACAGAACCAATAGCATGGTGCCAATGAAAGTAAATACCATCAGAAACCTGATGTCAGTCAGTGGCGATGCCCACAGGTATGACAAGTGATGGTTTCGAAATAAGTGCGCACCGAACCGTCCCCACAACTCCCCCATGGAGACGGTCGACTGCATGTTCATCGCGGGTACCACATACACTGCGGCCATGCACATGCCCCAAGCCATACCCAAATGGGTGAGCAAGAGCGCTTTAAGTTTGCGATGTTCAGGTGCAGTCCACGCGACATAAATGACGGGTATCAACACAAACAGCATCAACGTCAGCAAATGTGACATCGCCAACAGTGCCGTTGCAAGAGCCAAGAGCAGCACATGTGAGTGACGGCCCATGGCAATCCGATGCGCAGCGCAAAGTATCAGAGGTAACCATGTCATGGCCCAATACTCTGCCCATGCAGCCCGCATGTAGAGGTCAATCAGCAAGTGGTAGGGCGCGATCATGTACGCCACTGATCCAGCGAATGCTGCGAGTGGGGAAAGAAAAGCGCGTAACCAACCGTAGGTAAACAGCCCTGACGCTGCCAGTGCAATGGTCGCGGTCAATCCAAGCGCGCGCCATGGTGCAAAGTCCGCATCAAACAGTGGAAGGAATGGCGCGGTCAGCCAATAGGGCACGGGTGGATAGAAAAAAAATGCAGGACTGCCCAGTCCATCATTCATTCCCATCAACCAACGGGGATACCACTCTCCCTCTAAAAACTGTTGTCCAAAGTGCAAGGTCCACAGGCCATGGAGCATGGCATCATGTCCTTGGATGGGAAACCCATGCCAGAGCACTGGCCAAGTGAGCACCACGCTCAGAAGGGGAATTGCCAGCATGAACAACCTCGGTGCAGATGCATGACAACGCTTGATCATGGTTGGATGGAGAATGCGGAACCCCAAAAGCGTCACATTGATGTTGGTCTTGTCTTGAGCCACAACTTCTCAAAACCGTACCACGACAGCGATGCCAACAATACCGTGCTGAAGCAGGTTGCCATCAACAAGCGCCAGCCCTGGTATGGCGTTTTTTCCACCAAAGTCAGCAGCACGGGCATGTGCCACAGGTATATGCCGTAGCTGATGGTTCCCAGGTAGCACAGAGGTTTCAGCAGCAAACTCTTTTGAGATGGCCACATGACAACGCAAGCCAACAGCCCGGCAAACCCCATGCTGACCAGGGTGCGCCAACCCACAATGATCGGTCTTGATTGCCAGTAGTGGGCTTCGTCAGGCACGGTGATCCAGGCCAAGGTCAACAGCGCCAAGGTGCTCAACGCCCACACCGACAGGCGTTTCGAGTTGTACTGCAATTGCCCTCCCCGCAGCAATTTCGCCACAGCGATGCCGCAGACAAACTCATCCAAGGTTCCCGGCAGTTGTGAGGAATAAATGAACTGCAGGATCGGTGAACTTTGTCCAGGGGGAAAGGCCAGGGTGCTCGCGTAACGCCACCCCCAGGCAAGCACAAACCACGTGACCACCATGCGAGAGACACTCGCCCTGGCCAGCCAGGGTGCAGCCACGGCCATCAACAGGTAAAACTGCATCTCAAGACCCACTGACCAGCTGGGCCCATTGATGCTGCCATGCGTTTCGTGCCACAGGTTGTGCACGAACAGCACATGGCTTCCCAGGTGCAGTGCCCCATTCCAACCTTGCCATACCAACGTCGGCATGAGGAAGACCACGTACACGGCCAACGTCATCATGAAGAGCGGCAAGATGCGTCGCAATCGACGCTCGGCGTAGGTCATCCGCCAAGGCGTTCCCTGGTCGTGTTTGTCCAGAACGGTGGTGCCAATCACAAAACCGCTGATCACAAAAAACAAGTCAACACCGGTCCAGCCATAACGGGGCAAGGATGCCAAACCCGTCTCAGGAAAACCGGGCCAGGGTCGCAGTGCCAGAACATGGTAAAAAACCACCCACAAGGCGGCAATGCCACGCAGGATATCTATCCAAGGAACATGTCGATTTGTCGTTGAATGCATGCGTCAAAAACGTGGCAAATCAGGGTGCGAGAGTTGCCCGCCACGCACCACCATCTTGCCGTATTCGGCACAACGGCTCAGCGTGGGGATCACCTTGCCGGGGTTGAGCAGGCCGTGGTAGTCGAACGCCCGCTTGACCCCGAACATCTGTTCGCGCTCTTCGGGCGTGAATTGCACGCACATGCTGTTGAGCTTCTCGATGCCCACGCCGTGCTCGCCGGTCACCGTGCCACCCATCGCCACACTGGTTTCCAGGATGTCTGCGCCAAACAATTCACAGCGGTGCAATTGGTCGGGGTCGTTCGCATCGAACAGGATCAAGGGGTGCAAATTACCGTCACCCGCGTGGAACACGTTGGCGCAGCGCAGTTGGTATTTTTTCTCCATCTCCGCGATCGCGAGGAGGATGTCGGCCAAGCGCTTGCGTGGGATGGTGCTGTCCATGCACATGTAGTCTGGGCTGATGCGACCGCTGGCGGGGAAGGCGTTCTTGCGACCACTCCAAAATTTAAGGCGTTCACCCTCGTCACGGCTGACCGTGATGGCGGTGGCGCCACACTGGCGCAGCACGTCGCTCATGCGGCCGATTTCTTCTTCCACTTCCTCAGGGGTGCCATCGCTTTCGCACAGCAAAATGGCTTCCGCACTGAGGTCGTAGCCCGCATGAACGAAGTCTTCCACGGCGGCGGTCATGGGCTTGTCCATCATTTCCAAGCCCGCGGGGATGATGCCGGCAGCGATCACAGCCGCCACGGCGTCGCCTGCCTTGCGCATGTCATCGAAGCTGGCCATGATGCAGCGCGCCAATTGGGGCTTGGGCACCAACTTGACGGTGACTTCGACCGTCACCGCCAGCATGCCTTCACTGCCCACGATCAGGGGGATCAGGTCAAAACCTGGCACGTCTAACGCATCGCTGCCGAATTCGATGGCCTCACCTTCGATGGTGTAGCCCCGGACCTTCAACACGTTGTGCAGCGTCAGCCCGTATTTCAGACAGTGCACACCGCCTGAGTTCTCGGCCACATTGCCGCCGATGGTGCAGGCAATTTGGCTGGACGGGTCAGGGGCGTAGTACAAACCAAACGGTGCGGCGGCGTCGCTGATGGCGAGGTTGCGCACCCCGCACTGCACCACGGCCGTGCGGCTCAGCTGATCGACCCGCTGAACCTTGTTGAACTTGGCCATGCTGAGCGTCACGCCTTGCGCGTGGGGCATGGCACCGCCGGACAAGCCTGTGCCTGCACCACGTGCGACAACAGGCACTTTGAGCTTGTGGCAGGTTTGCAAGACAGCCTGAACCTGTGCCTCGGTCTCCGGCAACGCCACGGCCAGCGGACGTTCGCGGTAAGCGGTCAGGCCATCGCATTCGTAAGGCACGGTGTCTTCTGACTGCCAGAGCAGGGCATGGGCAGGTAAAACGGCTTGCAAGGCCTGGATGATCTGGCCTTTGAGGTCTTGTTTGTTCAACAGCGCGGGGTTGACAGGGGCGTTCATACCGGGGATTCCTCGGGCTCAGGTGGCGATGGAGACTGGTGTGACACTGTAGGGGAAATACAGCGCTCAGGTTTGAAGAATTTTGCGTTGACGGTTGAAATGTCAGTGCAAACTCTTTTTCAACCACTCGACGAACGCCGCGCATTCCCAGCGTTCCATGGTGCCTGCATGCCAGCACAGGTAATGGGCGTGAGGCGAGGGCACGCTGCGGTCGTAGACGCGCTCCAGCATGCCGTTGTCTAACCAGGTCTGCCCGAGCTTGAGCCGCACCAGGGCCACACCCAGCCCTTGGGCTGCAGCATCGCACATCAAGCCGATGTCGTTGAAGCTCGATCCTTCGATGGGCTCTGGCCAGTCGAGCTCGTGCGCAGCAAACCAGGTGCGCCAAGGCTCCAAAGGGCTGCGCAGCAAGGTGGCGCGTTGCAAATCGGCTGCGGTTTCAAACGGACCAAATTCGCGGATGTAACCAGGGGACGCCAAGGGGGTCACTTCGTCCTTCAACAGGCAGATGTGTTCCACGTCCGAATACCGGCCGGTGCCAAAACGGATGGTCAGGTCTGCATCTTCGGCGACCACGTCCAGCAGGGGGATGGACACCTGCAAGGTGAGGTCAATCTCGGGGTAGGCTTCCATGAAATGCCGCAACCGTGGCATCAGGATGGAGCGGGCAAAGGTGGGGGTCACCGCCAGTTTGATTTTGCGTTTGCCAGGCGCGGCATCGCCACTGGGGAACCGCGACAACATGGCCAGCCCTTCACGCACGTGCGCCAGGTACTCGCTGCCTTCGGTGGTGAGCGAAAAATCTGCACGTCCAAACAGCCGGGTGCCCAGCAGCTGCTCCAACTGTTTGATGCGGTGGCTGATCGCACTGGGGGTGACGCACAGCTCTTCTGCCGCTTGCGTCCCCGATCGCAGTCGCGCCAACGCCTCAAACGTCAGCAAGCATTGGATGGGCGGAATGCGGTGGGTCACGGTGCAGCCAAGGCGGTGTTATTTGAAGATGACGGTCTTGTGGCCATTGAGCAGCACGCGGTGCTCGCTGTGCCATTTGACGGCCCTGGCCAGCACTTGGCTTTCGGTGTCGCGCCCCATCGCCGTCAGGTCTTCCACGGTTTTGCTGTGGTCCGCGCGGGCCACGTCTTGCTCGATGATCGGGCCCTCGTCCAGGTCAGCGGTGACGTAGTGGGCTGTGGCACCGATCAGCTTCACGCCGCGTTCATGGGCTTGGTAATACGGCTTGGCACCCTTGAAGCTGGGCAGGAAGCTGTGGTGGATGTTGATCGCACGGCCGGCCAATTGCTGGCAGAGGTTGTCGCTCAAAATTTGCATGTAGCGTGCCAGCACCACCAGCTCCGCACCTTCGCTTTCGATGATTTCCAACTGCTTGGCCTCGGCTTGCGCTTTGGTCGCGGCCGTCACCGGGATGTGGTGGAACGGCACGTTGTAGCTGGCGGCCAGTTGGTAGAACTCACGGTGGTTGCTGATGATCGCGCGGATGTCCAATGGCAGCAGGCCGCTTTTCCAGCGGAACAGCAGGTCGTTCAAGCAATGACCCTCTTTGCTGACCATCAAGACCGTGCGCATCGGTTGCGCTGTGGCATGCAGCTGCCACGTCATGGCGAAGGGTTGGGCGAATTGCCCAATCTGCTGGTTCAGCGCTTCAGGGCTGTGCTGGCCGCAGGCAAACTGCACCCGCATGAAAAACAGGCCCGTCCCGTGGTCGTTGTACTGGGCCGCTTCTTCAATGTTGCCGCCGTGATCGAACAAAAAGCCGGACACGGCATGCACGATGCCGGGGCGGTCCGGACAGGACAAGTTCAGGATGTAGGTCGGCAGGGCTTGGGAGAGGGTGCTGGAACTCATAGGGTGTGAATTGTCGCAGCAAGCGCAGGGGTTGACGCCACAAGGCTTGAACGGTGCCAAAATCAATGCCTCATCCAGACCAGCAAGGAGTTCGCATGGCCCAACCAGACTTCGACATGGGCAACCAGTGGTTGCCTTTCACGCCCAACCGTCATTTCAAGAAGGACCCCCGCGTGTTCGTCGGCGCCGATGGCATGCACTTTACGACGCATGATGGCAAGCAGGTGATTGATGGCATCTCCAGCCTGTGGTGCGTGGCCGCAGGGCACAACCGCAAGCCCATCAACGAGGCGATCAAAAAGCAGTTGGACACCTTGGACTACGCCACCGCGTTCCAGGCCAGCAACGACAAAGCCTTTCAAGCCGCCCAAATGATCGCGGACCTGGCACCAGGTGATTTGAACAAGGTGCTGTTTTGCAACTCAGGCAGCGAAGCCGCCGACACCTCGCTGAAAGTGGCTTTGGCCTACCACCGTGCCCGGGGCGAAGGCCACCGCAATGTGTTCATCGGCCGTGAACGGGGTTACCACGGCGTCGGTTTTGGGGGCATGTCTGTCGGGGGCATTCCGGGTAACCGCAAGGTGTTTGGCACCTCGCTCCTGCCTCGGGTGGACCACATGCGATTCATCCATGACCCGGTGAACCACGCCTACATCCACAACGAAGAGCCGGTGTGGGCCGAAGACCCGCTGCTTGACCTTGAAAACCGCATCTTGCCCTTGCACGATCCCAGCAACGTCGCCGCCATCATCGTCGAGCCCGTGGCGGGCAGCGCCGGCTGGTATCTGCCGCCCAAGGGCTATCTGCAGCGCTTGCGTGAGATCTGCGACAAGCACGGCATCCTGTTGATTTTTGACGAAGTGATCACGGGATTTGGTCGCATGGGCACCAACTTTGGTTCGGATTACTACGGCGTGGTGCCCGACATGCTGAACTTTGCCAAGGCGGTGACCAACGGCGTCATCCCCTTGGGTGGCGTGATTTGCCGCGACAAGCTGTACGACACCCTGATGAACACCAACGCGCCAGAGCACGTGGTGGAGTTCTTCCACGGCTACACCTATTCAGGCCATCCTGTGGCTTGTGCGGCAGCGATCGCCACCTTGGACCTGTTCAAGCAAGAGAAGTTGTTCGCCCGTGCCGCAGAGATGGGCCCGGTCTTGGGCGATGCTTTCCACAGCACCTTCAAAGGTTTGCCCAACGTGATCGGCATACGCAGCCTGGGCTTGGCCGCGGCCGTGGAGTTGGCACCGATCCCCGGTCTGCCTGGCAAGCGGGCGTATGACGTGTTCCTGGACTGCTACCACCAGGGCGCTCTGGTGCGCCCGGCTGGCGACGTGCTGGTGATTGCGCCACCGTTCATCGTGGAAAAGTCGCACATCGACACCCTGGTCAATACCCTGGCTGACGCGGTCAAACGCCACGCTTGAGTTCCGGCGGGCTCATGGGCCCGTGTTGGCGCTGGCATTGGGGTTGGTGGGGCGGCTGTTCCTGAATTCCTCGCAGTAGTCTTTGGCAGGCGCTGGCTCGGTGGGCCAGACGGCGTCAAATCGGCCTGCCGCGTTGGCGCTGGCAAGTCCCTCGGTTTGCCCAGCCATCGCAATCGTCCTGACCTTGATGTCTGCGTTGAGGTGAACCGGTACGCCCAACATGCGGTCCACATGGCCTCGGCCCGCCAACAGCAGCACCACAGGTTTGCCGAGTGCGCGGTCTTCAAAGGCGGCTGACGTGCGACGAGCCGCTTCGGTCACGGTTTGTGCCATGGCCCGGTCTCGCGCAATCTGAATGCGGGCCATGGGCGCGATTTGGGTGCTCACCAGCAAACCGCAATGGCCATCCACGATGGCTTGCCGCTGTTTTTCGAGGCTTTGGGCTGTCAGGGCTTGATCCAGTGCTTCGTTTTTCATAGCATCACGCTGTTGGCTGCGTGGCAGGTTCGCGCCTAGCACAGGGATGGCCTCGCGCACCGCAAGCATGAGGGTTGGGCCGTAGTTTTCCCAGGGCCAGGCACCGTTGTTCCACCCCAGTGCACGTTGAACCTGGTCTTCGCTGGCGTCAACACCCAGCCCCGCGGTGGACCTGCCCCGTTCAGCCATCTCCACAGCCAGCGCCCCAAGGCGACCCTGCCGGATGAGGTGCGTGACCGCAGCGCGTTCCAGTTGGTGGTGTTGGGGCGCGTCATGCTGTTCACCCAGCAACACCACATCGGGTCGGGGTTGTGTGTGCAGCACGGGCGCGAGCAGGGTGTTCATGAACGTCGCGAGTGCCTGTGGTGCCAGCACGGGGAGCGTTTGGGAAACATTTACCGGTGAAGTACCGCAGGCGGTGAGGCCCACGATGGCGGGTGCCAGCAACAAGATGGCGGTCAACAGGCGTCGGTAGATCTCAAGCATGGCCGATACTACCGTGGCCTCACGCTTGAATGTGCATGCCTCGACGCCTCGCTTCCCGTTTCCCACACCCTCACGCTCGCACGGCCATCACTTTGGTGGTCGCTTTGTTGGCTGCGCTCCTGTGCGTGCGCTTGCACACTCCACTGCCGTGGATGATTGGGCCTTTGCTGGCCACGTCAGCCATGGCCATGTTGGGCGGACCGGCGGAGAGCCTGGTGCCCTTGCGCAACGCAGGCCAGTGGGTCATCGGTGCTGCGCTGGGCTTGTACTTCACACCCCAGGTCATGCACCTGATCTTGAGCCTGTGGTGGGTGATTACCCTGGGGGTGTTGTGGGCGCTGATGCTGGCCTGGGGCTTTGGCAATTTTTTGCAACACGTGCACGGTGAGCACGGTCCATGGCCCATCACAGGTTTGACGCGCACCACCACTTATTTCGCCAGTCCCATCGGGGCGGCGTCTGAAATGACCTTGATGGCTGAGCGGCGCGGGGCGCACACCGGTTTGGTGGCTTCCAGCCACAGCCTGCGGGTGCTGCTGGTGACCTTGGTGATCCCGTTTGGTCTGCAGGGTTCCGGTCTGCATGGCTTGGACGTGAGCGTACCCAGCGTCCGTGGCTTTGACGGGCAGGGGCTGGCGATGTTGTTCGCGTTGACCGGTTTGGGCTGTGCCGCCCTGGTGAAACTCAAACGCACCAATCCCTGGTTTTTGGGCGCGCTGCTGGTGTCGATGGGCTTGACGGCCAACCAGGTGGATTTGTCGACGATTCCCATGCCCGTGATTGCCGCTGCGCAACTGGTGATCGGGGTGAGCTTGGGGGTGAGGTTCACGTCAGAGTTTGTCCGCTTGGCCCCCCGGTGGCTGGCTTCAGTGGCTTTCGCGTCTGTGGTGATGATGGCGATGAGCGCGTCGTTTGCCTGGGCATTGGCCCAGTTCACTCACCTGCACCCAGCCACGGTGCTGTTGGGCACCGCCCCGGGTGGCATCGCTGAAATGTCGATCACGGCCAAGGTGTTGCAGCTGGGGGTGCCTGTGGTCATTGCCCTGCAAGTGACCCGTCTCGCGGCCGTGCTGGTGCTGACCGAGCCCATTTACCGCTGGCGCTTCGGGCCAGATTAATGCATCACGACCGGGTTCTGCGCCAGCTCGGCGTAGCGTTCGAGCGTGCTTTCTACTTCTTCTTGGGTCGGCGAGTTGCGCTGCCAGGCCAGGATTTGTTCTTGGAACATTTCGGCCCAGGAGCCGTCAAGGTACAGCTCTTTGCCTGAGCGTTTATCGACAATTTCGAAACCGTGACGGGGCATCGCTGGCAGCTTGCGGCCTTCAGCGTCTTCGTGCAGGTCATGGTCACCGCCCAAGCTCAGCGTAGGCGTTTGCACATGCACAACCACAAAGGATTCGGAGTCGTAGAGCATTTGCATGTTGGTTTTCTTTTCGGGGGTTCGCAAAATGGTGTCAATCGCTCTGTAGTTGGGTGAGTCAGCCTGGAATTTCAAGGGCTGGTGTATTCAAGGACTGGTGCATGGCTCCAGTATGCAACCTTTTGGTGTTGGCTGCTCGGGAGCGGGGGGGGTCAGAGCGCTTCGCTGGATTTGAGCTGCAACTGCACCATGTCCCCATTGGCTTGGGTCATTTTCAACTGCACCGGCAAGTAACCCAGGTCTTCCGCGAGCCAGACTTCCACCCGCAAGTCGAAGTCCCGCTGGGGTTCACGGCTGAGCTTGCGCGCCATGTGCGTGCCATCGGTCAACGTCAACCGTTCTTCCGGGCCGACCACAAAATGCCATTCATCGGCGTCCCGAGGGCCAACGGTTTGCATGGCAATGACCCTGCCTGGCGTGTACCGCTGGGGATCGCCTGCCAACAGGCTGCCCAGTTGCAGCAGCACACTGAGGCGGTCCTGAGCCCCAGGGCTCAGCGGCACATCAGGGGTGTTGGCGCTGAAGCTGATTTTGCCTTTGTCTCGCTCGAAATGCGCGGCCACCTCGCTGCGCAATTTGTCGCTGAAACGCTGAGGCGCCAAACCGTCGGCTGTGATTTGCCCCGCGCTGGTTTGTACCCTGGAGCCCATCAGCATCACCGCGATCTCCAGGCGGGCGTTGTAACCCGTTCCTTCGTGTTGCCACAGCAATTCGGCCCGGGCGCGGTAGGGGAAGCCTTTGGCTTGTCCGTTGACGTCGTAATGCAAGCGTCGGGACGCGGGCACCCGCACATGTGCTTCGTGCGTCGCCGCCGAGGTCGCTTGTGCAGGACCCGTATTTGCTATCAATGTGATAGCTGTAGGTGACGTGGTGATTGCCGGATCTGTCGTTTTCACCTTGTTTTCTTCAGGCGCGACTGACACCTGTGCCGTGGCGACTTTGCCTGAGGCGACAGGCTTGGCTTTGGGGGCGGGCGCAGCGGGGATGGGGCTTGGTGTCGGCGTTGCTGGGGTTGCCACGGATGAAGGTGCTGACCGCGCTGTGGTCACCGGCACAGCCCGGGTCAGCAAGGTGGGCGTGTGCGCAGGGGGCTCTGACGGCCCAGGGCGAAACCACGGTGATGCCTCCGTCAACAGCCACAGGTGCGCTGCGAGCACCACGACCACCCAGCCGATCAGGCGGGGGCGGTGTGCATGAGCAGAGGGTTGCGCAGGGCCCATGGTGCAGGGCTCAGCCTGGGTAGCCCAGATCGCTGGACAGCTGGCGCGCCGCCGCGTCCAAAGTGGTCGCCACCGGGCCATCCCAGGCGGTGTTGAGTGTGGCAGCCGACCCCATGGCCAACATGCCCAAGGCCAAGTGTCCATCGCCATCAAACACCGGCGCACAAAAGCCAACGATGCCAGGCAGCAAGGTTTCAACCACCCTGGCCATGCGGCGCTCTCGCACCTCGGCCAGCATGTGCGTCACTTCTGCCGCTGTTTTAGGCAAGCCTGTCCGTTGGAGTTGCTGTGCCTGTTGCAACTCTTTGGCGATCATCGGCTCGGTGGTTTCTGTTTTGACGTAGGCTGCAAAACAGCGCCCAGTCGCTGATGACAGCAAGGGCATCACGTCACCCAGCCGCAGGTTGACGGTGGCGGCCAGTGCCGATTCTTCCCAGTGCACGATCGTCGGACCATGGTTGCCCCAGACCGCCAATGCCAGGGTATGGTGGCCAACCTGGTCCAGCAAGGCAGGCACCCTTTCGCGGGCCATTTTCACAGCATCAAGCCGCGACAGCGAAGCGAGCCCTAACTTGAGCGCCGCTGGGCCCAGGTCATAGCGGGTGTTGTGGGGGTCTTGTGCGACCAGCCCCAAACGCTGAAAGCTCACCAAATAGCGGTGGGCTTTGGCCGCGCTCATGCCTGCTGCAGCGGCAAGGTCACGCAGCATCAAGGGCGCACTGGCTTGTGCCAACACCTCCAGCAGGGCAAAGCCCACCTCGACCGATTGGATGCCAGCGCGTGTTTTTTCCATGAAAGTGATTGTTGGCGGGGATTGATAATGGGCCGCACACCGTACCCCTCTGGCTTTGGATGCAACATGAAACTCGCTACCTACAAAGACGGTTCCCGCGATGGCCAATTGGTTGTTGTCTCGCGCGACCTCAGTACCGCACATTATGCGACTGGCATTGCCAGCAAACTCCAACAGGTGTTGGACGACTGGAACTTTCTCAGTCCTCAGTTGCAAGACCTTTACGACACCTTGAACCACGGCAAGGCCCGCCACGCATTTCCGTTTGACCCCAAACAGTGCATGGCGCCACTGCCCCGCGCTTACCAATGGGCCGACGGTTCGGCCTACATCAACCACGTGGAATTGGTGCGTTTGGCCAACCACACCGAAGTCCCGCCAAATTACTACACAGAACCCCTGATGTACCAGGGGGGCAGTGACGATTTCATCGGCCCGATGGACGATGTGGTGTGTGCGAGCGAGGCTTACGGGATTGATTTCGAAGCCGAGCTGGCGGTGGTCACCGGGGACATTCCCATGGCCAGCACGCCTGAGCGGGCGCTGGACGGCATCCGTTTGGTGATGTTGGCCAATGACGTGTCATTGCGCCACCTGACGGCAGACGAGTTGGCCAAAAGCTTTGGCTTTTTGCAATGCAAGCCCGCCACGGCTTTCAGCCCTGTCGCGGTCACCTTGGACGAGCTGGGTGACGCTTGGGATGCCGGGCGTGTGCACCTGACGATGCAAACCACCTGGAACGGCCGTACGGTGGGGCGGTGCGACGCTGGCAGTGAAATGACATTCCATTTTGGGCAGCTGATCGCTCACCTGTGCAAAACGCGCAATGTCCGCGCGGGCAGCATCATCGGGTCGGGTACGGTCAGCAACCGGGCGACCGAGGTCGACGGCAAAAAGGAATGGACCAAGGGCTACAGCTGCATCGCCGAGAAGCGCACGATGGAGACCATCCAGGACGGCCAACCATCGACCGATTACATGAAATACGGCGACACCATCCGCATTGAAATGAAGGGCAAGGACGGCCAGAGCGTGTTTGGTGCGATCGCTCAAACCATCGTCGAGTTGGAATGAGCGCGTCCCCTTGGGCGCCAGGGCTGCGCGCCTGGCTTGTGCTCAGACTTCGTAAAGCCCATCCATCGAGTCAAACCCTTTGACTTCGATGGGGTTGCCGCAAGGGTCGCAGAAGAACATGGTCCACTGCTCGCCGGGCAGCCCTGGGTAACGCAGGTGGGGCTCAATGACGAATGAGGTGCCGGCCGCTTTCATGCGCGCGGCCAGCGCATCCCAATCGGCCCGTTGCAACACCAAGCCAAAGTGAGGCATGGGCACCAGGTGCTCGCCAACCCGCCCGGTGCGGGTGGTTTTGAAGGGTTCGCCCAGGTGCAGTGACAACTGGTGGCCAAAGAAATCGAAGTCGATCCAGGTTGGGGCGCTGCGCCCTTCCTTGCAACCCATGACGCCCACGTAAAAGCGGCGCGCAGCCTCCAGGTCGGGCACATGGAACGAAAAGTGAAACAGGCTTTGCATGGCGTTTTCTCCTGATTCAGATTGTGGCACCCGTGAGGCTTGGGCGATAATTTGGGCAGATGCCTTTCTTGCACCACCTTCGCCAAGCCCGCTTTCTCGCACGCGCCATGCTCGTGTGGTTTGCGTTGTCGCTGGGCGTGGCAGTGGCGTCACCCATCGTCAATCCGCAGGCCGTGGAGTTGGTCTGTTCGGGCAACGGCGTGATGAAGGTGATCATCAAGTCCGACGACGGGGTCAAAGAGGTGTCGGCCCTTGGTGTCTCCAATGGCGTATCGCACGTGCTGGACTGCCCCATGTGTGCCACGCTGGGTGCTCCCCCGCCAGTGGTCAAGTTGGACGCGGAGCCGAATCAAGCACTGTCGTATGCGTTGCAAACGATTCCGGCCGCCCGCATTGCGGCACTGGTCGGCGCGCCGCTTCCCGCCCGCGGCCCGCCACAAATCTCCTGAGCTATTGATTTCATAGCGCCTCCCGCACGCCAGTCGTGCGGAATGGGCCTTTTCCATCAGTTTTCAGGAGCTTTCCCATGCGGAAACACCGTATCGCCGTGGCTGTGGCCTTGGCATTTCCCCTCGCCTTCAGCAGTTCATTCGCCCTTGCACAAACGGGCGACGCACCCTTCAAATCCCTGGGGGTGGTGACGGTCAACAGTGGCCAGCCTACCTCGCTGCCCACGCAGATCCCCACCACGATGGAGGGCGTGACGCGCGCGCAGATCGAGGCGTCCATCAACGCCATGGACAGCGAAGACGCCCTCAAGTACTTCCCCAGTCTCTTGGTGCGCAAGCGCTACATCGGCGACTACAACCACGCGATGTTGTCCAGCCGCGCCTCGGGCACGGGCAACCCGGCGCGCAGCGCGGTCTACGCCGATGGCATCTTGCTGTCTAACTACCTGGGCAACAGCGTCAGCGGCTTGAGTTACCCGCCGCGCTGGGGTTTGGTCACGCCCGAAGAGATCGAACGGGTGGACGTGATGTACGGGCCCTTCTCGGCAGCCTACCCCGGCAATTCGGTGGGGGCAGTGGTGGATT
Source organism: uncultured Burkholderiaceae bacterium (assembly GCA_964531605.1). Lineage (GTDB taxonomy): Bacteria > Pseudomonadota > Gammaproteobacteria > Burkholderiales > Burkholderiaceae_C > Defluviibacillus. The sequence goes on from CAZHDP010000009.1 coordinate 14,486, forward strand.
ACCAAACCCGCATGCCCCAGCAATTTGAGGCACACGCCAAGATGGGCTATGTGATGCAGCCCTTCAGCCTGTACAACACCCATGAAACCTACAAGGCTTGGCAGACCAGCGCATCCATAGGCAGCAAGGCGGGCGACTGGTCTTATTGGTTGAACGTCAACCACACCGACAGCCATGGCCAACCGTTGACGTTTGCGACCCGTTTGCTCAGCGCGGGCACCCCTGGCACGGCTGGCACCGCCGTCACGGGAGCGGTGTTGAACGCCAACAACGCCAACCAGCCTTGGTTGATTTTGGGCACAGGCACCGAGTACCACACCCAGCAGGACCATTTGAAGGTCAAACTGGCGTATGACTTTTCGCCCACCGTTCGGGCGGCCTACACCTTGGGCTACTGGCGCAATGATTCCCAAGGCCGCCCGGTGTCTTACCTGAAAGACGCCAGCGGCAATGCGGTGTACAGCGGTGGGTTCAATGTCAATGGCACCGCGTTCACGGGCACCCAAGCGCTGGGCGGTGGGGATTTCGCCTTGACCAACGAAAGCCTCACGCACTGGATGCATGGCTTGTCGGTCAAGTCCAACACCCAAGGCGTGTTCGATTGGGAGGTGGCGGGCAGCCTGTACGACTACCAGCGAGACGAGAAGCGTCAAAACGGCGCTGCCGCGACCCTGCCTGCCGCCGCAAACACGGGCCCGGGCACGCTGGCGAATGGCGCAGGTACCGGCTGGAACAACCTCGCCCTCAAAGGCACCTACCGCCCTGATGGTGTGCAGGGCGCTCACATTGTGGACTTTGGTGCGCAGCGTGACAGCTACAAATTGCAGTACTTGACGTCGAACATCGCGGGCACTTCGAGTAACTGGACCACTGACCCCGCAGGCAGCTTGGCCAGTAACGTGCAAGGCCGGACCCAAACCAACAGCCTCTACGCCCAGGATGCCTGGCGTTTTGCGCCGAACTGGAAGTCGGTGTTGGGCTTGCGGGCGGAGCAATGGCGCACTGAGAGCGGTTCTACCGCGTTCTCGGCCACCAGCGCGATCAATTTCCCCTCGCGCACCGAAAATTACCTCTCGCCCAAAGCGGCGGTGTCCTTCCAGGCCGCGCCCGACCTGGTATTGAAGGCGTCTGCGGGCCGTGCCGTGCGCATGCCGACGGTGCATGAGTTGTACGGCGCCACGTCCACGACCAACGCGCAGTTCATCAACGACCCCAACCTCAAGCCCGAAAAGTCTTGGACCACCGAGCTGACGGCAGAAAAAGACCTGGGCGCGTCGTTGCTGCGCTTCACTTTTTTCACCGAAAACACCCGTGACGCGCTCTACACCCAAAGCATCGTGGACCCGGTGGCACTGAAAACCATCTCGCGCGTGCAAAACGTGGGTCGCATTGCCACCCAGGGCGTGGAGGTGGCCTACACCGGGTTCGATGTGGGGGCCAAAGGGCTGGACCTGAATGGCAGCGTCACCTATGCCGATTCCATCATCAAAGAGAACCAAGGCTACGTGGCTGTGCCGGGCGACACGGTGGGCAAGCGACAACCCAACATCCCCCAATGGCGCGCCACGGCCTTGGCTGTGTACCGGGTGAATGACGCCTGGGGCGGCTCTTTGGGCGCGCGCTACAGCGGTACCCAATTCCGCACGCTCAACAACAGCGACGTGAATGGCTACACCTACCAAGGCGTGAGCAAGTTCTTCACGGTGGATGCCCGGGTACGCTACCGCATCAACAAGCAGTTGACGGCGGCCTTTGGCATCGACAATCTGAACAATTACACGTTTTGGAATTTCCACCCCTACCCCCAACGTAGCTACGTGTTTGAACTGAAAGCCGACCTGTGAAAAATATAAAATTGATAGCAATAAGTGCTTTACTGGCCGGCCAGAACGCCGCTTTTTCGCATGTTGTTTTGGAACAGCAGACGGCGTCGGTCGGCGAAAGCTACCGGGCCGTCTTTCGCGTGGGGCATGGCTGTGACGGCTTGGCCACCACCGGCATCACGGTGCAAATTCCCCCTGGGGTGCAGGGCGCCAAGCCCATGCCCAAAGCAGGCTGGACGTTGACCGTGCGCAAAGAACCTCTGGCCACGCCCTACACCAGCCATGGCAAGCAAATCACCGAAGACGTGGCCGAGGTGAGCTGGACAGCCGCCAGCCCCGAGGCGGCCTTGCCCGAGGCCCATTACGACGAGTTCGTGCTGCGCGCGGGATTGCCGGCCAAACCCGGACCCCTGTGGTTCAAGGTGATTCAGGATTGCAAGGACGGTAGCAAGACCGGTCGAAACGCCTGGACACAGGTGCCCGCCGAGGGGGTGTCTGCCAAAGGGCTGAAATCACCCGCAGTGCTGCTGCAAGTTCAAGGCAAAGCCACAGAAGCCCACCAGCATTGACCGCGAGCCGCGCCCGGTTCATTTTTCAATTCAGGAAACACCATGACATTCAAAACCTTTTCCAAAACCCTTTCCTTCACTGTGACAGCCTTGTGGGCATTCAGCGCTTCAGCGGCTTTTGCCCAGGTGGATGTCAAAGACGCCTGGGCCCGCGCCACGGTGTCTGGCCAGAAAGCCACGGGGGCTTTCATGAAGCTCACCGCCAAAGACGGGGTCAAACTGGTCAGCGTATCGTCCCCTGCGGCCGGTGTGGCCGAAGTGCACGAGATGAAAATGGAAGGCGATGTCATGAAAATGCGTGCTTTGCCCAGCCTGGAGTTGCCAGCAGGGCAAACCGTGGAACTCAAGCCCGGCGGCTACCACGTCATGCTGATGGACTTGAAGGCGCCATTGGCCAAAGACAGCACGGTGGATCTCACTTTGGTGTTCAAAGATGCCAAAGGAGTGGAGTCCAAGCAAAGCCTCAAAGTGCCCGTGAACACCGCACCCGTGGCCGCCACAAAACCCATGGACCATGGTCACTCGCACGGCAACATGAAGCACTGAGCGAAATGGGCAGGCTTGGGGTAAGCTGTGGTCCTCTAGAAGGCCGACAACAACCAGGAGCACATTCATGAGCGACACCCCCAATTTTGGTTTCGGTAAATTCGTCCCCGGTTTTGACTTTTTGCAAAACTTGGCAGGGTCCGCCGTCAAAGGGGCCTCGCAGTCGATCCCCCAGATTCCGAACCTGGGGAACTGGGTGGCTCCGACTTTGAATGTCGAAGAGTTGGACAAACGCATTGAAGAGCTCAAAGCCGTGCAGTTCTGGTTGGACCAGAACGCCATGGCACTCAAGGCCACGATTCAAGCGCTGGAAGTGCAAAAAATGACCTTGGCCACGCTCAAGGGCATGAACTTCAACATGGGCGATTTGGCCAATGCCTTCAAGCTCAAAGCCACGGAAACGGTGGCGAGCACGGTGCAAAAGGCGGCCGAAAAGACCGCGGAAAAAGCGGCTGATGTTGCCTCTGCAGCGGCCTCTGATGCCGCCGAAGACAGCGCCAAACCCAAGGCCAAAGCCAAGAAGGGTGACGCTGCAGCGGCCGCTGGTGTGATCGACCCAATGCAATGGTGGGGCTCGTTGACCCAACAGTTTCAGCACATTGCGACCACCGCGATGCAAGAGGCGGCCAAAAAGACCGCTTTTGATGCCACCAAAAACATGGCAGCGGGTTTGGCCAAAGACGCCCTCAAAACCGCCACAGGCATGGCCCAAGCCGCCGCCAAGACTGCCACTGCGGGCGTTCGTGCAAGTGCACCGGCCAAGAAGGCCGCCAAAAAGAAAGCACCTGCCGTGCGTCGGCGCACCTGAGTTCGCATGAAATTGTTTCCCTGTGGCCACGCGACGCATCCCCAGTGGCAGATGGCGGCCAGTTTGGTGCTGGCGCAGTTGCGGGCCCAAATGGCCAGCCCTGGGTATGCCACATCGCCCGCATTGGCTTTGCTGTATGTGACTGACGGGTACCAGTCCGCCGCCGAAGACATTCTCGAATTCTTCACGGCCGAGCTGCCCTTTGTGACGGACTGGTCTGGCACGGTGGGCGTGGGCCTGGCGGTCAACAACGCCGAGTACATGGGTGAACCTGCGTTGGCGGTGATGCTGTGTGATGTGCCTGCCGATCAGTTTCGAGTGTTTTCGGGTGTGGCCCCTTTGGCAACCGGCACCGGCATGGGCTTTGAGCCGCACACGGCGTTGGTGCATGCCGACGGGCAACTGCCCGATTTGTCTGAATTGTTGGTGGAATTGGCGGGGCGCACGCAAACCGGGTACCTGTTCGGTGGGGTGGCGTCTGGTCGCGCGCCAACGGTTCAGTTTGCCGTGAGCGGCAATGGCAACGTGCGCGGGCAGGGCGCTGCGACAGGTGTTTTTCACGGGGGTGTCAGCGGGGTTGCCTGGGCTGCCGGTGTGGACATGGTGTCCCGTGTGACCCAAGGTTGTCAGCCCTTGCCTCAGACCAAGGCGCATCGGATTGACCGTGCGCAAGGCAATTTGGTGCTGTCGTTGGACGGTCAACCCGCCCTGACCGTGCTGTTGGATGCGCTCGGCTTGTCGTTGGACGATCCACCCACCGTCATCCAGGCTTTGCGAACGACCCTGGTGGGGCTGACCGCGCCAAACGATGCCGTGTCGGGACGGTCAGGCCAGCTGGGTGCGGCGACCCGAGTGCGTCACATCCTCGGTTTGGACACCCAGCGACAAGGGGTGGCGGTTGCCGAGTCCGTTCAGGAAGGGGATAGGCTGTCGTTTTGCAAACGCAATGTGGCTGCCGCTCGCGCAGACCTGGTACGCATTTGCACAGAGATTCGAGAAGAATTGGAATCTGAGGGCTCTGAAGGCAGTTCTCGCCACATTGTGGGGGCTGTGTACGTGTCTTGCGTAGGGCGGGGTGGTGCCTATTTTGGTGCACCCAGTGCAGAGATGCAGGTCATCCGCCATGCCTTGGGCGAGGTGCCCCTGGTGGGGTTTTTCGCAGCAGGAGAGGTCGCCCACCATCATTTGTACGGTTACACCGGCGTGTTGACGGTGTTCACCGGGCCCGTCTGACAGGGTTCAGATCCGGTGCGCAACCGTGGTCATGACTTTGGCTGCCAAGCGCATCAACCCTTTGACGGGGGCTGGCAAGTCCACTGCGCCAGCGGCTTGGGCCTCTTTGGCGTGACGGGCTTCGTCTGTTTTCATCTGGTTCACGATGGCGCGAGACGACGCATCTGCCGCAGGTAAGCGACTGAGGTGGCTGTTGAGGTGGGCTTCAACCTGCTTTTCTGTTTCAACGACAAACCCGAGGCTGACCCGGTCTCCGCCCAGCTTGCCCGCCGCCAGCCCGATGGCGAAAGCACCCGCGTACCACAGCGGATTCAACCAAGAGGTGTGACTGCCCAAGGCTGCCAAACGTTGCTCGGTCCAGGCCAAATGGTCTGTTTCTTCGGCACACGCTGTCAAGAAATGATGGCGCAAGGCTGGGTCTGCGGTGGCCAAGGCCTGGGCTGTGTACAGCGCTTGGGCGCAAACCTCTCCCACATGGTTCACACGCATCAAAGCGCCGGAAAGCCTTTTGTCGTCGTCGGTCATGCCGATAACAGCATCAGTTGGCGCAGGAACAGGGCCCGCACTCCGGGCGCGTGCAAAAACGGTCCTCAGGGCCGAGTCAGCGGTCATCAACAGGCGATCAGTGGTCATGGGTGTGTTTTGCAGCAGATTGGATCATAGGGCTAAGGGTTATCCCTTGCTTTGATGTGTGACATTGTTCCGTGTGATTGTTGTGCGCTCAAAACAACAAGACCGGCGAAGGTGTGTTGCTTCACTGCAACGCAAATGGGAGTTTTTACCCGAATCCTTTGCGCTGAGGGGCCATGTCTGGTTGAATACGTTCAACTTCCCAAAAGGAGGTTGGCCCGGGAATCCGGTGGGTGAACGAAACCTGCAGTTCAAATTTTGAGCTGCAGAAGATTTGAACCCCTCGTCGTGAAATATTCCTGCAAAGATGTTCGCACCGGAGCCCTATGTTTAACCTTGGAGAAACTCGCAATGAAAAAATCCCTGATTGCTTTGGCTGCTCTGGCTGCCGTTGGCGCGGCTTCCGCACAATCTTCCGTGACCCTGTTCGGCGGCCTGGATACCGGCATCAGCCGTTACAGCCTGGGCAGCGTCAGCAAGACCCTGATGACCACTTCCGGTCTGTACTCCAGCCGTTTGGGCTTCAAAGGCGTTGAAGACCTCGGCGGCGGCATGTCTGCCAGCTTCCACCTCGAAGGCACCCTGTTGAACGATACCGGCACTGGTAACGCGGCTGGCGGCTTGGTGTTCAACCGCCGCAGCACCGTGTCTTTGGCTGGCAATTTCGGCGAACTGCGTTTGGGCCGTGATTACACCCCCACCTTCTGGAACTACACCGTGTTCGATCCGTTCGGTACCTTGGGTGCTGGCGCTGGTTCCAACATCACGTTGAACGCTTCCCAACTGGCTACCACCTCTGCTCGTTCTAACAACAGCATCGGTTACTTGTTCAACTCGGCTAACCCCTCTGGCAACACCGGTTTCTACGGTCAAGCCATGTACGCTCTGAGCGAGCAAGCTAGCACTGCTGTGAACAAGAATGACGGCAGCTACATGGGCTTCCGCGCTGGTTACGCTCAAGGTCCTCTGAACGTGGCTTTGGCTTACGGCAAAGAGAAGAACCTGGCTAACAGCGACTTCACCAACACCAACGTTGCTGGTTCTTACGACCTGGGCGTTGCCAACCTGATGGCTCAATTCAACCGTTACAACTCCGGTTTGGCTGGCACGCGTCAGAACAGCTGGTTGTTGGGTGCTCAGATCCCTGTGGGCGCTGGCTACATCCCTGTGTCTTACTCTGCTGTGAAGCGTAACGACGCTGCTGGTAGCGCATCTAACCAGTTCGCACTGGGTTACGTGCACAACCTGTCCAAGCGCACCGCTTTGTACGCTACGTACAGCCGCTTGAACAACAAGACCGGCGCTTTGGCTACCTTCTCCGGTGGCAACGGTTCCAGCGGTGGTGTGGCTGCTGCTACTGGCGCTGGTAACGGCTACGACTTCGGTATCAAGCACACGTTCTAATTCACCCGGCGTGAGCCGGATTGAATTGCTAACGTAAAAAGCCGCTCAATCTTCGGATTGAGCGGCTTTTTTCATGTACCTATGGAATGCCATGTACAAACTCATTTTGCACTTCACGGTGCTTGTTTTCCTGGCCGGATGTGCTGGTGCGCCTGTGTTTGTTGCTGAAGACGCAGGATTGCCCGACTCTGTTTGGACGCAAAAGTCAGGTGTTTGGACGTCATCGAGTGTTCCTGCTTCGGCTAAAGAACCCCAGAGTCGATG
>CAZHDP010000010.1:0-12773 GCA_964531605.1 uncultured Burkholderiaceae bacterium
ATCCATGCGTTCAAAGGTGCATCGTAGGCCGGTCGATAACGGGCGTTGGACAAGCCCTCACCTGCTTTGAAAATGTGGAAATGGGTGTCGACACCACCGTTTGAAAATTCGCTTGGCATGGGTACATGCTAGCCCACCGACACCTCAACGGAAATTGCGGCTGCTGGTTTCGAGCCGACCCAGCCAGGGTGTGAGGTTGACCAAACGCTTGGCCACCAGGTGCTGCACACCGGCTTCGCTTTGCCAGATTCCGAACACGGCCATCAAGCGAGACTGCAGCAACTCTGCACGTTGTTTGTCACGCAAACGTTTCCAGACAATGACGTTCACTGTGCCCGTCTCGTCTTCCAAGGTGACAAACACCGTGCCTTTGGCAGTTTGTGGCTGTTGACGCATGGTGACCAAGCCACACGCGCGCACCAAGCAACGGTGGGGCTTGAGGTGCAACGCGGCAGCACTCAGCAAGCGGCGCTCAGTCAACTGATCACGCAACAAGGCCAGCGGGTGGCGGCGCAAGGTCAGGCCCAAAGCCGCATAGTCAAACACGACCTCTTCGCCTTCTGAAGCTTCGTCCATGTCCAAAAAATCTTCGTTCACGGGTGCGTCTTTCAAGAGCGGTGGTGCAACGTGCAGTGCAGACGCCTCCCACACTTGCTGGCGACGGTTGCCACTCAGGCTGCGCAAGGCATCCGCCGCCGCAAGGTGGCGCAGATCTGACGCGTCCAGACCAGCCCGCAAGGCGAGGTCTTCAGCGCTGGTGAACGGCCCAGAGGCCCGGGCAGCCACCACCCGCTGAGCACTTGCAGCACTCAAACCTTTGACCAAGTGCAAACCCAATCGCACAGCCCCTTGCGCTGCTGATGTGGCCACCAAACGGGTTGTGCCATCACTGTCCATCACGTCCACCGGGAGGACTTGAACCCCGTGGCGTTGGGCATCTTGCACCAGCTGTGATGGGCCGTAAAAACCCATGGGCAGGCTGTTGAGCAAGGCGGCCAAAAAGCAGGCGGGCTCATGGCATTTGATCCAGGCGCTCACATAAGCCAACAGCGCAAAACTGGCCGCATGGCTCTCGGGAAAGCCGTATTCGCCAAAGCCTTCAATCTGCCGAAAAATGGCATCGGCAAATTCCGCTGGGTAGCCATTGCCCACCATGCCCTCGGTCAAACGCTGGCGGTACGTGTCGATGCGCCCGCTGCGTCGCCAGGCCCCCATGGAACGGCGCAGGCCATCTGCCTCACCGGGCGTGAAGTTGGCCGCGATGATGGCGATTTGCATCACCTGCTCTTGGAAGATGGGCACACCCAGCGTGCGCTCCAACGCTGGGCGAAGCTCATCGCGCACGTAATCCACGTCCTCTAGTTTCTGGCGTCTTCGCAAGTACGGGTGCACCATGCCGCCTTGGATGGGACCGGGGCGCACGATGGCTACTTCAACCACCAGGTCATAAAACACTTTGGGCTGCAAGCGCGGCAACATGCTTTGCTGGGCACGCGATTCGATCTGGAACACACCGATGGTGTCGGCGGCACAGATCATGTCGTAGGTGGGCTCGTCGCCTTCGGGAATGTCTTGCATCTGGAAGGTGTAACCACGCCGTTGGCTGATGAACTCGAAACTGCGGCGCAAGGCGCTGAGCATGCCCAGGGCCAACACATCCACTTTCATGAGACCCAGGGCGTCGATGTCGTCTTTGTCCCACTCGATGGTAGTGCGACCGTCCATCGCTGCGTGGATCACGGGCACCGTGGTGGTGAGCCGCCCGCCCGTCAACACGAAGCCACCAGGGTGTTGCGACAGTTGGCGGGGAAAGCCCAGAAGTTGGCGGGTCAACTCAGTCAACAAGCGCACCTGATGCGATTGTGGATTCAACCCATGTGCGCTCAAATGCGCTGCCAAGATCTCGCGGCCGTCCCACCAGTGGTGGCCTTTGGCAAGGCGCCCCACCAACGCGGCGTCCATGCCCAGCGCTTTGCCGACGTCACGCAAAGCGCTGCGAGGCCGGTACGTGACCACGGTGGCCGTCAGGGCTGCACGCTCTCGGCCGTATTTGGTGTAAAGGTATTGGATGACTTCTTCACGCCGTTGGTGCTCAAAATCCACGTCAATGTCAGGCGGCTCGTTGCGCTCTTTGCTGATGAAGCGTTCGAACAGCACGCTCATGCGGGCGGGGTCCACCTCGGTGATGCCCAGGCAGTAGCACACAGCAGAATTGGCCGCTGAGCCACGCCCCTGGCAAAGGATGTGTTGACTGCGGGCAAAGCGCACCACATCGAACACGGTGAGGAAGTATTTTTCGTAGTTCAGCTCGGCAATCAAGGCCAGTTCGTGTTCGATCTGTCGGTTCACAGCAGCGGGTACGCCTTGGGGGTAGCGGTTGCCTGCGCCTTCAAACGTGGCGCGACGCAGGTAGCTGGTCGGCGTTTCACCCAGGGGGACCACCTCCTCGGGGTACTCGTACCGCAACTCGTCAAGGCTGAACGTACACCGTTGTGCCACGCGCAGGGTTTCTGCCAGCAGTGACGCGGGGTAAATCGATGCCAAGCGAGCGCGTGAGCGCAGGTGGGCTTCGGCATTGGGCTGCAGTGCAAAACCGCAGGCCGATATGGGCTTGCCTTCGCGTACCGCCGTGATCACGTCTTGTAAGGGCTTGCGTGAACGCACATGCATCAGCACCCCACCCGCGGCCACCAACGGTAAACCTGTGGTGATGGACAGGGCTTGCAGCTCGGCCAGCCACTGGGCATCGTCCATGCGTTGCTGAAGCTCAACCCCTATCCAGACCCGTCCCGAAAAACGCTCTCGCACCCAGCGTGCATGCTGTTGGACAGCCGAAAAAAAATCATCTGAACAGGCCGTTTCGGCAATATCTACGGTCTTTTTACGCTCCGGAATGTATAGCACCAGAACATCGCGCAAGCGAGAGGATTGCGCCGTCCAATCGCTCAAACTGAGTCGGTACTCCCCTCTGCGGCAGTGGGCACGCGCGGCGGTGATCAACTCGCACAACTGGCCGTAACCTTTGCGATTTTGGGCCAGCAGCACCAATGTGAAAGAACAGGCGTTGGGCCCAGATTGGCCAGTCTTAACGTTGAACGAGGCACCGATGAGCAAGGGCAGTTGCACGTCTTTGGCCTCGCGGTGAGCACGGACCACACCGGCCATCGAACACTCGTCAGTGATGGCCAAGGCGGCATAGCCCAGTTGCTTCGCTCGTGCGACCAACTCCTCAGGGTGTGAAGCCCCTTGCTGGAAGGAAAAATTGCTCAGACAGTGCAACTCGGCATAGTCTGGCAGGGGGGGAATTTCAGCCATAAATGCCGTGCAAGAACCAACAAGGCTTCACCTGTGCCGCTGCCCTCACCCTGAAAATCCACAAGCACCCGGCATGCTCGCTTTGAGCAACAAAGTAGTCGCGCACGGTCAGGTCTGCCGGTGCAACACCTTCAGCTTCGGCTTGTGCGTGTTCCCACCAGCCCGATTCAATCCGCTCAGGCCCGGCCAGCAAGGTGAGCGGGCCTTGGTACATCGGGCGACCATCACGGTGCACAGCCAAGGCCAAAGGCTCATGCAATAACCAGGGTGGATGCGAAGCCTGCGGGGCATAGGCCGTCTGCGGTGACCGTGCGCTCGGTTGGGCCATGGCGACAGTGGCCACCTGCCACTGCTGCATGCGGTGGGGCCGGTGATCCGCAACCGGTTGAGCCACCCGTACACGCTCTGCCCCCAAGCGTGCACTGACCCGTTCGATGAATTGATGAGAAGACTCGCCAAGATGTTGGTCTTCGGCGAACAAACTCTCGCTGGCCAAGGACAAGGGCTCGACGCCTACCGCTTCCAGGGTGATGGCAACCACAGGGGCCACCAGCCGCAAGCGAGCCACATGCTCAGCCAGCAAGCGTGACAGGTGTTGTACATCACGGGTAGCCTGTGCGGTGAACACGGTGTGTGAACCCGCAGGGGCTTCACTGCGGCGTTGCAGGTCATGTGCCCAGTGCAAGGTCACGCCGGTCACGCCACATTGCCGGGCACCCAACCAAGCATGGAGCTGCAACAACAAACGGCGCACGCCAAACATGAGGCCTTGTGCGACATCAATGCGGCCCGAGAACGCCAGGCGCTGACAAAACCGTTCTGGGACCGTGACCCATGTGTAAGCTTCTGGCTTGAGTCCATAAGCTCGGTCCAGCGCATCGAGCAAGGCAGCCCCAAAACGGCGGGAAATGCCGCCACGCGGCAAACGCCGCAGCTGTCCCAAGGTACGGCAGCCCAAAGGCTGCAAGGTACTGCCGTGCGAGCGCGCCGCGAGCAGCGTGTCCACAGGGCAGTTGTCCAAAGCCTCTTGCCAAGCGTCATCGTCAACAGGGCATGCCCCACTGGGGTACGCACGGAGAAAGGCCAAAGCCGCCAAGGCCGTTGGGGCCGTCGCCATGTGCACATCTTGCTCCCAAGCCTGCACACAGGTTTGCAAGCGTGAACGCAAGGCAGCTTCGCCACCAAACAAACGCACACTGTCTTGAACCTCAAGCAACACCGCCCCTTCCAGCACGCAAACCCGGGGACTGAACTGCAATGCCCACCAACTCAATGCTTGCAACAGGTCGGTGTGTGACTCAGCGTCGCCTGGCATTGGGAAACTAAGCGGCAAGGTGATGGGCGGCGGACAGAAGGGGGTCAACGGTGAAGGGGTGAAGGCGGTCCACAACATGAGGGAGGGTCGAGGGGGACTTGACTTGCAAGTGCTGCAGGTGATCGGTCAACTCACGGGGGTGTGGGTGTCGGTGGCGCAAGGCTGGAGGCAGGTCCATGTCCAGCAACACGGGCTCGGTGAGCACCGGACCACGGCGCTTGATCACTTGCACAGCCAGACGTCCAGCCACATGGGCTACAGCCCCCGACGTTCCCCGCAGCCCTGCCCGGGCCAGCGTCAGTCCGATGCGCAAAGGCGCAGGCGAAGACTCGTGTGCCGCCATCGCAGGTCGAAACACAAATACCAAAGGAGACAAGCGCCGCCCACCCAAGGCTTGTGCCGCGACCTGAAGCCGCCGCAGTTGCTCAGGCAAGGCCTTGGGTGCCCACAGCAGCAGCACCGCCACATCGCGGCAACGCAACGCCTGTTCGGCGACCCACAGGCGCTCAGAAGGTTGCGCGACATCGATGACCACCATCGAGGGGGAAGGTATGCCCTGGCACGCCAAGGCTGAGGTATTCACCGCATGAGGGCTGCCGACAAGCACCACCAGAGAAGCGCTGGTTTGACCCGTCGGTACGGGATTGGCCGTGCCTAAACAATGCTGCAAGCCGTACCGCAACAAACGCCATTCGTGCAAGCCAACCTGGTGCTGCAAGACCTCGGTCAACTGCCCCCGAGGCCATCCCTCGCCGGGCAGCGCGGCATCCAATGCCGCATGCCCAGAAGAGACCGTGTTGAAGGCCGTGCTGCCGAGCTCGCTGGCTCGCCACACGCCATCAAGCGCAGGGGTAGAAGGAAGTGAAGCCATGAAAATACTGTATATTTATACATATATTAGCCTGACTTCAAAACAAACGCCAGCTTTTCAGCAACAGAAGGATCGGCGTCGGTATTGGCAAAAGACCAGCGCGATCAGCAAGCCGATCAACACCATGCGACCCCATTCACTCAGCGTGGGCACGCTGGTGACATCAGGTTGCAGGATGGGGGTGTCGACGCAGGCCACACCAGGACAAGCAGGGGGCACAGACCCGGTGGGGTAGGCCACGTTTTTGATTTGGGTTGCGCCAGCAGGCAAGACGGCTTTGGCCGTGACTTCAACCGTCAACACCAGCGTGCCAGGCGTTGAACCCACCTGGGGCGGTACAGTCAAGTTGGTCCAGGTGATGGTGCCAGCGCCAGCGTTGTAAACACCACCGTTCGATGCCAGCACGGTCGCCACCGCGTCTGCGGGGGTCATGGCGTCGGTCAATGCATAGGTCGTGATGCTGGTCCCGCCTGTGTTGGTCAAGGTCAGCGTGTAGGTCAGCTTCTCACTGGGTTCCACTTGCCCCGTCAAGCGGCCTGACTCGGCAGTCAGGCGTTTGGCAACCGTCACTTGGGCAGCGGTCAAAGCAGTGGCTGTGCTTTGGTTGTTCAACGCCACCGGATCAGGGGTGCTGGACGTCACCCCTGCTGTGTTGCTGACAACAGGCCCGACAAAACCAGCCGACAGGCGTGTGGAAAGGGTGATGGTGACCGAGGCTCCAGAGGCCACATTGCCCAAGCTGCAAGGAAAACCTGCAGCGCAGGGTGCGCTGGCACTGACAAAGGTCAAATGTGCAGGCAAAACATCGGTCAATTGCACGTTCACAGCCGTGCTGAAACCCAGGTTGGTGACCACCAAGGTGTAAGGCACCAACTGCCCAGGCACCAAGGGGGTTGCAGGACCCGTTTTGACGACCTGCAGGTTGGCAGAGGCACTGACTGGCGTGACCGTGGGGTCTTGCGCCCCTGCGGGAGTGGGATCATCTGTGAGCACCGCAGGCAACTCATTGCTGGTCACCGAGGCTTGGTTGCTGACCTGGGTCACACCCAAGGGCAGGATGGCTGGAATCGTCACATCGAACGTCACCGTGAACGTGGTTCCAGGGTCCACACTGGCAAAGTTGACCAGCACGTCTGCATCGCCAGCCGTGTTGCCTCGGGTCACGGTAGCTGCAGCGCCCGCAGGGGTTACCGAGCCCACCAGCAGGCTGGTATTGGCATCAGGCACATCGGTCACGTTGACGTTGGTCAGGCGACCCGTCCCACCATTCACCAAGGTGATGGTGTAGCGCAAGGTGTCGCCAGGGGAGGCTCCACCGCTGGCATCGGCATCCACCACGACAACAGCGGTCTTGCGCGCAGTGAGTGACGGCAAATCGAGTTGTGCAGTCGCTGCTTGGGGTGTCACAGCACGTCCACCAGGCACCGGTGCGCTGTTGGCAGCCACCAAAGTCACGGTGTTCATGACGGGTGTTGTCGGGGTAGCGGTGGGCAGCAACTTCGCCCGGACAACAAAGGTAGCGTTACCACCAGGCAACACCACGCCAGCTGGTGAGGTGGCCAAAGGATCACTGCTGAACTTGACGGTACGGTTGCTGCCTGGCCCTGCCGTATTGGTGTAGGCGAAACCAGCGGGCACGGCCACCGTGGTGATGTTGGACACATCCCAGTCCGCACTGCTCAACACATCCTCCACGCTGGCACTGTAAGCCGGTGACGTGCCGGTGTTGCGCAAGGTCATCGCAATGTCCACAAAGCCCCCCGTCACGGCCGTCATGGTTTTGGTGACGGCCAACACCGGTTCGACCACATCAATCGCAGCACTGGCATTCAGTGGACCGCCGCTGCTGTAGGTGAAGCTGGCATTGTTGGTGAGCAATTTGCTGTCCACGTTGTCAGGCAGGTTCACCACGCGGGCGGTCACGCGCACCACCAAGGTGTCATTGGCATTGTTGAGGCCGTCCGCGGCGTTGGAGATGGTGCCAAAGTCAAACACCACTTTGTCTTTGTAGCCATCGACGACCGTGGTATCGGACAACACAGGGGTTCCGGGCAAACTGGTCGAGATGTTGCTGCCGATCGACAACACGCTCGCACCAACCGCTTCCAGAAAGCCAGACGCAGCGCTGGCCGGCAGCATGTCCGTGATGACCGCGTTCAAGGTGTTGCCTTCGGGCACCACCACGGTGATGTCATAGTCCACCAACTCACCAACCGCCAAGTCGAAGTTGCCCGACCGGTGGTATGCCCTGCCTGTTTCGGTCAGGCTGGTGGACACGGCTGTCTTGACCAATGAAGGCGCATACATGGTGAATTGAGCAACAGCCGACCCTGGGGTGTAGCGCCGGGTTTCGCCAGCCACATAGGTGGGTTGCGAATCGTATTGGATGGCTGCGCTGTTGGGATAAGTCACCCCAGCCACAGGGGATGTGGCACCGCCCCCTGCAGCGTTCACGGTGACCCGGTAGTCAATGGTGCAGGTGGATGTGCCCAAAGCCATGGTCGAGACCGTGAACTTCACCACGGGCGCCGCAGACGTGTCGGTCACGATGCCAGGGCAGGTGGATGAGGCCAGGGTATTGACCCAGGTCACGACGGCAGGCATGGTGTCGGTGATCACCACATTGAAGGCATCAGCCGATGAACCCGCGCGGTGAGCCAGTGTGACGCGGTAGGTCAACGTGTCTCCTGCATCGGCCAAACCAGCGCTTGGGGCAATCAAGGTTTTGGTGATGCCCAACAGGGGCTCCACCACATCGACCATGGCTGTGGCCAAACGCACACCTGTGCTGCCATAGGTCAACCGAGCCTGGTTGGTTTGGTTGTCCAGAATGCCTTGGTTCAAGGCGTTGTCAACGACCACAGCTTCCACCTCAAACACGATCTGGTCATCAGCATCAGAGATGCCATCCGGACTGTTGAACACCGTGCCTAAAGTCCATGTCACCAGGTCATCAAAGGTGTCGCTGTTGGTGTCAGAAGGCACACCCGCATCGCCCACAGCAGGGAGACCTGCCCCGCTCAGACGGCTGCCGATGGACACGATGCGGGAACTGACCACACGGAACACTGACGTTGTTTTGGGCAGTTGGTCAAACAAGACGGCATTGGGCGTGGTGCCTTCAATGAAGTTGGCCACGATGCGGTACGTGACGTGTTCACCGATGGTGAGGTCACTGCCTGTGCCTCGAACAGCTGTACCGGTGCTGACTTCAGAGGTCGACAACACGGTTTTGGACAAGCCGGGCTCACTGACCAGCACAGATGCTGCACTGGTATTGCTGGCGTAAGAGCGCTCGTTGGCATTGACACCCGGCATGGACGTCCATGCCGCATCGGCTTTGTTGGTGATGAGCAAGCCTGGCGTCACAGACACGTCCACCGTGGCATTGAAGGTCAAGACGGCCGAACTGCCTTGGGGAAAACTGTTCCAGACGGCGGAAACCGTGTTGCCTGTGGCATTCAAGCTGGTGGGGGCCAACCCACTGCTGGACACCAAGCTGCCACCGACATAAGTCATGCCGGTGGGCAATGCGTCGGTCAAACTCACATCAAACCCATCAGCGTGTGATGCGGCGGTGTGAGACACCGTGATCGAGAAGGGAATGGTTTGCCCAGCTTGCACAGTGGTTGCTGTGGTGCTTTTGACGACCGACAAACTGGGTTCCACCAAGTCCATGTTCACCGAGGCTGTGGCATTGAGACCCGTCCCAAATTGAACACTGGCATTGTTGGTCAGCACGCGACCATCCACGTTCACCGCGGTGCGGTTCACCACCAAGGCGATCACTTGGATCACGACTTGTTTGGCACTGGTCGCACTGCCATTGGCAGGGTTGGTTGCCGCACCAAAATCAAGCGAAACGGTGTCCTGCACCCCATCGGCGAGGCTGGCATCAGACACCACAGGCGTGGGATTGGAATTGCCCAAGGTGAGGTTGCTGCCGATGGACACGACACTGCTGCTCACGTACTGCAACACACCCGCGGCAGAGGCGGGCAGCGTATCGGTGATTTTCAGTTGCGAAACATTGCCTTCAGGCAAGGTCGCCGTGATCCGAAAGGTGACTTGCTCACCCACAGTCAAGTCAGTCAGGCCATTGCCCAGGCGGTTACTGGTCGTTGAGGCCAACGATGTGCTGACGATCGTTTTGGCCAAAGTGACCCCAGCCACGGTCAAGTCACGGGGAGCGGTGCGCACGTATTGGCGTTCGCCATTCACCGCGCCCGACGCACCAGGTGTGCCAGAGCCCGTGGCCGCGCTTCCTGAGCCCTGCACACCAGGCAACGAGCTGTAGACCACATTGGCGGTGTTGGTGATCTTCTGCCCTGCAGTCACCGCATTGGTCAACACCCCTTGGTACGTCACCGTCACCGAGCCGCCAGGTGGAATGGATTGCACGGTCACATCAATGGCATTGCCTGCCGAGTTGTTGGTGCTGCTGCTCGCACCGCCTGTCATGGTGACGGTGGGCACACCTGCCACCGTGATCAACACAGGAACGGCATCGGTCAGACGGACATCGTAGGCCGTGGCTGACGTTGCAACGCTGCTGTTGGTATAGGTCACCGTGTAGGTGACGGTGTCTCCTGCGTCTGCGATGGCTGGCAGCACGGTCTTGGAGAGGGTGAGGTTAGGCTCAATCACCGTGCTGTTGTGTGTAGCAGAGGTGTAGGTAGAGCCTGCAGCCAGCAAACGTGCGCTGTTGGAAAGCACTTTGCCCGGATTGTTCGTGCCCGCATTCAAGACCAAAGCGTTCAGCTCCAACACGATGAACTCATCATCCGCATCGCTGTCGTTGTTGGTGATGTTGCCAAACGCGAACACCGGGTCTTCCCCATCGGCATGCACGCCAGCATTCGTGGTCACGGGTGCGCAGGTCAAAGCCGAACTGGCGACGGTAGACGTGGTCCCGGTGACGTTGGCGCAGGCCAGGGTGGAGGACGTCAGGCCAGCGCCGCTGCTGACAAAGGCAAACTTGGCAGAACCATCATTCAGGTATTGCAGCCCAGGAGGGAGGACATCTGTCAAGGTATAGGCACGCGGTCCGCCTTCAGGCACACGCGCAGCGATGCGGTAACGCACCACCTCACCGATCGCCACATTGGCCCCGGCAGTGCTTGACTCTGAGGTGGTGCTCAAAGTTTTGGTCACAGCAGGCGATGCCGTGCTGACCGTTGCGGTATCACTGACTGCGGGAAACAGCACCGATGAATCCGAGGCAGCAGCCCACACCACAGAGGCCGTATTGGTCAGCACCTGGGCAAAACCAACCGTGGCGGCAACCGTGCAATTCACGTCCACAAAAGCGGTGTCTGTGGTGTAGGGCGCCCCACCGCCAACAGGGTTCGCGTCATTGCCTGAAAGGGGGTTGGTCAAGGTCAACCCAACACCTGTGAATAAATCGCCCGTTGTGGCCAGAGAGGTGCCAGAACCATTGGTCACCGAGATCACATTGCAAGCGGACAAGCCCGCTGGCGGTGTGTCTTTGAGGTTGACTTGGTAGGCACCGGCGCCACCTGTGTTTTCCACCGTCAGGCGAAAGGTCACCACATCGCCAGCGTCAACGCCTGACACATTGCCATCCACAGGCAATACAGCAGGCAAAGGCGCGATCGTGCCTGCGCCTGTGCGTGCCAACACACCCTTTTTAAGCTTCAAAAGGGGGGAGTTCACTTTGAAGATCACACCTTGGCTGGAGCGCAAAGGCCTGTTACCGGACGCCGAACTGGAGCCTTCCATCAGGTTGGTCAAGGACAGACTGTCCGCAAACGGTTTGTTGGTGACCTTGACCGTGACGTCCACTGCCAAAATGTTGGTGCCACTGCCCGCAGGGGCATTCATGGACGGCCAATTGATGGTCAACGCGTTTTCAGCCGCATTGGCGACGATGCTGGTCGGGGTCACGCCAGCAAACGTATGCGCACCCGTGCCACCGGTGGCCAACACCACATCCGTGCCAAATGTGGTGTTGATGGTCGAAACGTCGAAGACGGGCAAGGGGAAAAAATCCTTGAACACGATGGCCGTAGAACTGCCAGCATCCACATTCATTTGCAGGCGGAAGGTCAGGCTGTCACCAGCCTTGTAGCTGGCCTGTGGATTGAGCAAGGTTTTTTTGATGGTGGCGGGCACCACTGTCACGGTATTGGCCGATACATTCTCACAAGCCGTTGCGCCCCCTGGCAAAGAAACTGACGACTTGGCCGCGTTCGTCAAGTCGTCCCCAGCCAGCACAGCAGCGCCTGTCCCCACGTACGTGTTGTTGACCGTTGCGGTGTACCTCAGCACCACCGTGGCCGCAGCGGGGATCGGAGTGGCAGCCCCCACATCCCAGGACAAGGCGGTGACACCTGGCGTTGGGTTGGAGATGTTTGGGGTGACTGTCACAACGCTGCCACCGTTGACAGACAAAGACGTGGTGGCACCGTATGTCAAACCGTCAGGCAAGACATCGGAGAGGACCAACGCAGAGACTGCAGAGGTGGCATGGGTCTGCACTGTCAAGGTGTAGGTGAGCGTGTCACCAGGCCTGACCGAACTGGCACTGACCGTTTTTTGAACCACCGCATGCGACGCCGTGACCGTGTTGGTGCTGACCACAGGGGCAATCGGCACACTGTTGAACGATGCCGTCAAGGTGGCGCTGTTGGTCACATTTCTGGGTGTGCATTGCGCTGTGCTCAGCGCCGTGCTGGCGATGTAAGCCGAGTAAGACAACGTCACCTCACCGGCGGATGTGGTTCCAACAGCAGAGCTGCAGTTGGCAGAGATCGCGCCACCAGACGTGCCCACAGGGGGCGCTGTGATGGCACATCCCACACCACCCGTTATGGAGGGTGCGCCGTTGTAAATCAAATCTGCTGGCATTTGGTCAGCGATTTGGAAACCCGTCAGTGTTTTGCCGTCGGCGATGTTGGCTGTGACGGTGTAGGTGATGGGCCATGCGGCACCCGGTGGGCGCTCTGACTCCAAGGCACTGCTGCTCTTTCTCAACGTGACCAGTGCAGGCGTGACGTTGAACGAACTCACGGGACCATAAAACGGGCCATTCGCGCCAGTTGGCGTATCGCCGTACCTGTAAACCCCTTGCACGGTCACAGGCAACGGTACGCCCGGCACGGCTGTGTTGTCCACTTTGGTGCAAATCGAAATCGGAAGGCTGAAGCTCCCGCCCACCATGGAGCCCACGGGTGGGGTCAGCACATACAAACGGCTGCCGCTAGGGGTGGTGACAGATTGGTTCACTACCGGGTCAGTGATGGGTATCAC
>CAZHDP010000010.1:12783-21662 GCA_964531605.1 uncultured Burkholderiaceae bacterium
CATACGCGATGGATATATCCGTGACTGGAGTTCAGACGTGTGCTCTTCCGATCTAGTGATGGGTATCACCCCCACGTTGGTGGCACTGACACCCAAACTGGCCAAATAGGTGGCATTGGTGAAGCTCATGCCTGGTGGCAATGTCAACCGCAAGTACGGACCGTAGGCCGTGCTGCCTGCATTGGTCAATGTGGAGGTGAAACAGTAGGCATCGCCCACCAAAGGGGATGCGGGTAAGGTGTTTGCCAAGGCAGCTGTGGGCGCAGCAACGGCATGCCCCGTACACCATAGCAATGCAGCAGCGGCCACAGGTCGCACCCATGACTTGGCCCAACAAACAACTTTCCCCCACCCCGTGACGCAGTGTTTTGACATGCGGTAACCCCTCGACGCTCAATGTTTTTGAAGACAAGTCTGTTGAACAGCTTGTCTGGTCTCTCACCTCTGAACCTGCGTTTGCCGCGGTTCAGCCTCATGGCGGAGCTCTGTTTTGAGCGCGATTATAGAAGGGTCATCAGGGTATCTGAGCGTTTACTTGCGAACTTTTCCCCGGATGCGTCGATTTGTGCCAATTTGTAATGACTTCATCCCACTGAGCATTTCAGATGTTGGCTTCGATCACAAAAGGGCGATCCAAATTCAGAGCAGCTGCCAGCAGGTCATTGAACTGCTCACTGCTGGCCGCACTGGCGGCTTCAACGCCCATGCCTTGGGCCAACTGAACCCGGTTGAGCGCCGGGTCATCAATGTCCAACATGCGACGGGCATTCACGCCTGGCACGCCCGCCCCCACGTCTTTCAACTCGCCATGCAGGATGTTGTACCTGCGGTTGGAAAAAATCACGGTCACCACGTTCAAACGCTCACGCGCTTGGGTCCACAAAGCCTGCACGGTATACATGGCACTGCCATCCGCTTGCAGCGTGATGACTTTCCTGTTCGGCGCGGCCAGCGCTGCGCCTGTGGCCAGTGGCAAACCCAAGCCGATGGCGCCGCCGGTGATTTGCAGGTAATCGTGCGGGGCTGCGTGGTAACTCATGGGGAAAAACTCACGGCCCGAGCTGACGCTTTCGTCACAGATGATGGCTTGATCGGGCATCTGCGCGACCACGCTCTGGGCAATGGATGAGGCGGTCAGCACGCCCGAGGGCAAAGCCAAATCACGCTTCACGGCCACCATGCCGCTGATGGGCTTGGGCGCGCCCTGGTTTGTGGGAATGCCCAGTTGGGCCGCCAACTCCCGCAAGCAGGCGACCAGGTCGTCCCCTGCGTGGGCTGCGGTGATGACCTCGCAATCCGCTGGCAACATGCTGCTGGGCTTGCCGGGGTACGCAAAAAAGCCGACAGGCGCCTTGGCCCCGACCAAGATGATCCGTCGGGTCGTTGCAAAGCCCTGCAGTGCTTTGTCCACCACATAAGGCACCCGGTCAATCATCACCCGCCCCAAACCTCGCTGGACCCGGGCATTGGCTTGCTGTGTGAGCAGGCGTGCGCCTGTCGCCGCAGCAATCTGGCTGGCCCAGGCCAAACCTTCGTCGCGCAGGGCCTTGCCAGCCAACAGGATCACCGTGTTTTCCGCGCATGTCCCAGCCTCGCGCAAGGCTTGCACGACCTGATGGATGCGATCTGCCTGGGGGGCGTGAGGCGCGGGTGCCCCTGTGCTTGGTCGTGCCAGGGTTTGGGTGGGGCTCCAAGCGTGGTCGGCCGCCAAAATCAAGGTGGCAATGCGACCCGGCTCGGTACGGGCTTGATCGATGGCCTCGTTGGCCACATCACCCAGTTGATCTGCACTCTGGCTGCGCCCCACCCAATGCGACATGGGGGCAGCAAGCCCTTCAATGTCAGACGTGAGTGGCGCATCGAATGCGAGGTGATGCGTGGCATGGTCACCGACCACGTTCACCATCGGGGTATTGGCCCGTTTGGCGTTGTGCACGTTGGCCAGTCCATTGGCCAAACCCGGCCCCGTGTGCAACAAGGTGCAGGCGGGCTTGTCGGCCATGCGGGCATAGCCATCGGCCGCCCCCGTGACCACGCCTTCGAACAGACCCAGCACGCAGCGCATGTCGGTCTGGCGGTCCAGCGCTGCCACAAAATGCATTTCGGACGTGCCTGGGTTGGCGAAGCAATGGTCAATGCCATTGGCCAACAGGGTTTCGCAGAGCAAGTCTGCGCCATTGCGCTGAGGTTCACGCTGAAGTTCAGTCACGGAGTTTCCTTGAGGTGGACAAGAAGCAAGGCCACCATGCTAGCCCTGCCCTCAGGCCCTTGCTGTCACCGAGGGGAAACGCCGCAGCCGCGCGCGGCTGTCACAGCGACATCACGCGCTGGTGTAAGCCGTTTTCACCGTGGTGTAGAACTCTTTGGCATAGGAGCCCTGCTCGCGCGGACCATAGCTGGAACCCTTGCGCCCGCCGAAGGGCACATGGAAATCAACCCCTGCGGTGGGCAGGTTCACCATGACCATGCCTGCTTGGCTGTGGCGCTTGAAGTGGGTGGCGTATTTCAACGAGGTGGTGGCAATGCCTGCAGACAAGCCAAAAGGCGTGTCGTTCGCCTCAGCCAATGCAGCTTCGTAGTCTTTCACGCGAATGACGCTGGCCACGGGGCCAAACACCTCTTCCCGGTTGATGCGCATGCCCGGTGTCGTGTCCGTCAACAAGGCAGGCGCCATGAAGAAACCTTCTGTATCGGCTCGCAGTCGGTCACCCCCCATCACCAACGAAGCCCCTTCTGTCTGGGCAATGTCGAGGTAGTCCATGTTTTGGGCCAGTTGCGACTCGGACACAACGGGGCCAATGTCGACACCTGAGGCCAAGGCATCGCCCACCTTCAGCGTGGCCATGCGAGCCTTCATGGCGTCAATGAACTGCGGGTAAATGCCGTCGGTCACGATCAAACGGCTCGATGCCGTGCACCGCTGACCCGTCGAAAAATACGCGCTTTGCACGCTCAATTCCACGGCTTGCTTCAAGTCTGCATCGTCCAGGATGATTTGCGGGTTTTTGCCCCCCATCTCCAACTGCACTTTTTTCAAGTTGCTGGCGCACTGCACAGCGATGCGTGCGCCCACCGCCTGTGAACCGGTGAAGCTGATGGCATGGATACCTGGGTGATTGACCATGGGGTCGCCAATCACGCTGCCGCGCCCCATGACCAGATTGAACACACCGGCCGGGATGCCACTGCGGCTGATGATGTCTGCCAAGGCCCACGCGCTGCCTGGCACCAGATCTGCAGGCTTGAGCACCACACAATTGCCAAACGCCAAGGCAGGAGCGATCTTCCAGGCGGGAATGGCAATCGGAAAGTTCCACGGGGTGATGAGGCCAATCACACCCAACGGCTCGCGGGTGATTTCAATGCCCACGCCCGTGCGCACCGAAGGCACAGAATCTCCTGTCAATCGCAGGCATTCACCCGCAAAAAACTTGAAGATGTTGCCCGCGCGGGTGGCCTCACCGATGCCTTCCGGACGTGTCTTTCCCTCTTCTCTGGACAACAAGGCACCCAACTCTTCGCGACGCACCAGGATTTCGCTGCCGATCTTGTCCAAGGCATCTGCACGGGCCTGGACATTGCCTGTAGACCAAGCCGGAAAAGCTGCATTGGCAGCGTGCACAGCCGCATCCAGCTGCGTCACGTCGGCTTGTGCGTATTCCCCGATCACATCTGCAAGGTTCGAAGGATTGATGTTGGGGGTGTGGTGCGAGCCTGAAACCCATTCGCCATGGATGAAGTTGCGGTGAGGCGTGGTGGTCATGGCATGTCTTTCACAAAGAAGGGTGGAGCCGCTCAAAAGACCTGTCAACTTCAAGCGAAGGCAGCAAGCGCAACGGCATGGCTGTTCACAAAAGAAGAAGGGACTCGAAGAGACGTGCAGGAAAATGAAGCGATGCCAAGCGAGCGGCATCGCAGGTGCCCAAACAGACGGCAGATCAACCAGGTTGGGCTGTTTCTGGCTTGATCATACCCCGCAGGCCAGGGAGCTCTTCACTGGCACTGAGGTCGTGCGTTGTCAGACAACTGCCTCAAACCGTCTTCAGACCTGCGTCATGCCCTCCAAACGCAGCTGCTCCAGAGCGCGGCGCTGACGTTCACGGCCATTGCCCAAGTGCAAGCGCATCGCGGCGCGGGCCCCTTCAACATCGCCCCTGGAAATGGCCTCAAAAATGTGCTCGTGTTCTTGGTTCACGCGCCGCAGGTAAGCCGACTGCTCTGGCACAGAGAGTTTGGCCGTGTTCAACCTCGCGCGCGGCAGCAGGGTCGCCCCCAAATGGCGCATCACGTCCACAAAATAACGGTTGCCGGTCGCTTGGGCAATGCACAGGTGAAAGTCGATGTCTGGATTCACCGCATCGCCTTGGGTATCGATCACGGCATGAAATGCATCCAAGGCCCGCCGCATTTCCAACAACTGGACATCACTGCGCCGCTGAGCGGCCAAGCCAGCGGCTTCAGTCTCCAAGCTGATGCGTAACTCCAGCACCGCCAGCACGTCAATCGCTGTGGCCACGTCAGTCGGTGTCAACCGAAAACCCGTGTCTGGACGCTGGTCTTGCACAAAGGTACCCACGCCGTGCTGGGTATCGACCAACCCCGCGGCTTGCAACCTTGAAATGGCCTCGCGCACCACAGTGCGGCTCACACCATATTCCTGCATCATGGCCGATTCGGTGGGCAAGCGATCCCCAGGCTTGAGCTGTTGAGATTGGATTTTGGCCGTGAAAGCCTCAACCAAATCATGCGACAAGCTGCGAGACCGCCGCCGCGGACGCACCGCAGCACCCGTCACCACCCCATCGGGGCTCGTTGCTGCCGCGTCCGTTGACAAGTTGTTCATGGACTCATGATAATGCCTGACACGTTGTACGACAACAGATGACACACAAGGCGATTGATCCCCATGAGCACACCCCCCATCCTCCAACGCCTTTTGCTGACCGGTGCTGCGGGTGGTTTGGGACGCGTGCTGCGTGACCGCCTCAAGCCTTACACCCGACAGTTGCGCTTGTCAGATGTCGCTGACATGGCCGCCGCCAGCGGCACAGAAGAGGTCATCCGGTGCGATCTTGCGGACAAAGCTGCCGTGGACGCCCTGGTGCAAGGTTGCGATGCGATCGTTCACCTTGGGGGAGTCTCGGTCGAGCGACCGTTTGAAGAGATCCTGAGCGCCAATATCCAAGGTGTGTTCCATGTGTATGAAGCGGCTCGGCGCCATGGTGTGAAGCGCGTGGTGTTTGCCAGCTCAAACCATGTGATCGGCTTTCACCCCCAAGGCAAACTGCTAGACGTGGACTGCGCACGTCGTCCTGATGGCTACTACGGCTTGTCAAAAGCCTATGGCGAAGACCTGTCACGCTTTTACTTTGACCGCTACGGCATCGAAACCGCCTGTATCCGCATCGGCTCGTCCTTCCCTGAGCCCAAGGACCGGCGCATGCTGATCACTTGGCTCAGTTACCGAGATCTGACCGAGCTCATCCGGTGTTGCCTGTATGCCCCCCGACTCGGCCACACCATTGTCTACGGCATGTCAGCAAACCGAGACACGTGGTGGGACAACCACCAAGCCAATCACCTGGGTTTTGTGGCCCAAGACAGTTCAGAGGTGTTCCGCACCCAGGTGGAAACCCAACCCATGCCCGACCCTGCAGACCGCGCGAACCAGTACCAAGGCGGCGGCTTCGTCAAAGCGGGGCCATTTGAAACACTGCCCAGCTGACCCAATCCACGACAACACCCCAGGAGACCCCATGAACACCCACCCATCTCGACGCACAGCCTTGAGTGCCTTGGCCTTGAGCGCCACTGGCGGCTTCAGCGCTTTGACCACGGCACAGGCACAGAGCCAAGCCGGGGACTACCCCAACCGCCCCATTGAACTGGTGGTGGCTTATGGTGCCGGTGGCGGCACCGATGTGCTGGCCAGGGCGTTCAGCGAGGCCTCGCGCAAACACGTCAACCAATCCATCACCGTGACCAACAAGCCAGGTGCCAGCGGCGGCATTGGGTTGACCGACGTGATGAACGCCAAACCTGATGGCTACAAAATCGCCATGGTGACGGTGGAATTGACCACCCTGCCCCACGTTGGCGTGATCAAATTTACCCACGATGACTTCACTCCTATCGTGATGCTCAACGCAGACCCGGCTGCGATCACGGTCAAGGCTGATGCGCCTTGGAACACGATTGAAGAGTTCTTGGCAGCGGCCAAAAAGGCGCCTGGCGAGATCCGTGTCGGCAACTCTGGTCAAGCGTCGATCTGGCACCTGGCAGCCGCCGCCCTGGAGGACAAAACCGGCGTGAAGTTCAACCACATTCCCTTCGCAGGCGCTGGCCCCGCCAACCTGTCGCTTTTAGGCGGGCACATCGAGGCGGTGGCCGTCAGTGCAGCCGAAGTCACGACCCAGGTCGCCGCAGGCAAGCTCAAAGTACTGGCAGTGATGGCCGACAAGCGACTCAAAGGGTTTGAGAACGTCCCGACACTGAAAGAACGCAACATCGACGTGGCGATCGCCGCGTGGCGCGGGCTCGCAGCACCTAAGAACACCCCACCCGAGGTGATTGCTATGCTGAAAAACCTGGCCGTCAAAACCGTGGCTGAGCCGAGCTTTCGAGAGGTGATGGACAAGCAAAACATGGGGTTCACGTTCGGCGACGAAACCGCGTTCAAAGCCGTGATGAACCGTGACAGCACGTATTTCAAAGGCCTGATTGCCAAGCTGAACATCAAATTGAGTTAGGCTCCAGCATCGGTCTGCGGACCTGCTCGGAGACTTTGCTGTGTTGGAAGCACTGTTTGAGGTGGTGGGAGAGTTCCTGATCCAAATGCTGGGGGAACTGCTGTTGCAAATGGGTTTTGACACCCTGGCAGCGCCGTTCCAGCGCTCCTCCAATGCTTGGCTGGCCACACTTGGTTATGCCACCTACGGGGCGGTCATCGGAGGACTCAGCCTGCTGCTCTTCCCGCACAACCTGGTGCCCCCCGCGTGGCGGGTGGTCAACCTGATCGTGGCCCCGTTGATGGCTGGCAGCTTGCTGGCGCTGTGGAGTGCTTGGCAAGCCAAACGTCACGAGGTGACCCTGCGGTACGACCGGTTTGTTTACGGCTTTGTGTTCGCCTTCGCCTTGGGCGTGATCCGGTTCCAATTTGCCACCTGAGAGGGCAGACGCGACCACGCCCCCCCCCCGATCATCACTTCGCCTGCGAGGCCTTGCTGGGCCACTGGAAAAACACCGGATAGCGACGCTCAACCAAGGGGCCATTGAAATCCCAGGCCAGACATTGACCCAGGTACATCGGGGGCTTCTCGGTGTTCGTGGTGTCAAAACCGCCGGGCACGGTCTGTAGCGCAGCGGTCGCCACATTGAACAACAATTCCCTCAAATGGGCACAGCCTTGCACACCCCCCAAATGGTGGTCTATGGCTTTGCGCCAACCTCGGCCCAGGGTGTGTCCCACCATGCGTTGCAAGGGCGCAGCCGCCTGTGGGCATTCAGCATGCGGCACACCATCCATCGCCACCGCAATCTCTTGAACGACCAATCCGGTGTCGACGGTCACACGCATGCGCATCAAGTGCAGCGGCTGATCGGCTTCCCACCGTCCTTCACCATCGATTTCGAAGGCATGGGCCTTGGTGTCACACAGTTCGGCCTCAATGTCCCACAAACCATCATCGCGACGGTAGCCATGGAACGTGACTTTGCGGGTATGGTGCAGGGTACGGGGTTGTGGCGCGGGCAAAGGCAATTGAAAACTCCAACGAAACAGGGGATCACCCCATCGTATCGCAGCGCTCAGGCCTGCAGATTGTCGGCACGCTGACGGCGCGTTATCCTCAAACCCATGACTTTCACGCTGATCAGGCAGATGCCCCTTGTTCGCCGTCTGCGCCTCGGCTCAGGTTGCCTGTTGTGGCTGTACATCGCCACACATTTGTTGAATCACGCACTGGGATTGTGGTCGTTGGCAGCCGCAGAGCAAGGCTTGCGCATGGCCATTGCTGTCTGGCACAGTTGGCCCGGCACATTGCTCTTGTATGGCGCTTTTGTCATGCACCTTGGGCTGGCATTGACAGGGCTGTACCAACGCCACACCTTGCGATTGCCTTTGCTGGAATGGCTGCGCATCGCCTTCGGTCTGAGCTTTCCACTGTTGCTTGTGGGGCACGCCATCTCAACCCGAGTTGCTTACGAGTGGTATGGTTTGCTGCCACAGTACCACCGTGTGATCACGTCTTTGGTCAACTCAGGCAGTGAAGGACGACAGCTCGCACTGCTAGCGCCCGGCTGGCTTCACGGCTGCTTAGGCTTGGCCGCCGCGTTCAGGCATCGTGACTTTTACCGTCGCTGGCGTTGGCACCTGGCGCTGTTTGCCACAGCTTTACCTCTGGCCAGTGCCGCGGGTTTTTTGATGATGACCCAAGAGATCGGCCTGTTGTTGCAGAGCCCGGATTGGCAACACCAAGCCAGCCCGCGACTGGCAGAGGCCAATGCCATGGCGTTGGCTGAATTGCGTGACCGCGTGCTGTACGTCTATGGCAGCTTGTTGCTTGGGGTGCTCATCGCCAGAATGCGACGCAGCGCTCCATGATCACCCGTTCATTGGGCCAATTCGACAGCGGGCGCAACCTCCGCGAGAGCTGCTTCCAGTTGACCGATGGTGCGTTCCACGTTATGCCATTTTTCCAGGCCAAACAAGCCAATGCGGAAGGTGCGGAAATCTGCGGGCTCGTCACATTGCAACGGCACGCCAGCCGCCGTTTGCAAGCCTGCTGCCAAAAACTTTTTGCTGGACTGGATCTCTGCATCGTCCGTATAGCTGACCACCACGCCTGGCGCCTGAAAGCCCTGAGCTGCCACGCTGGCAA
>CAZHDP010000011.1:0-21118 GCA_964531605.1 uncultured Burkholderiaceae bacterium
GCACCTGCACCTGCACCTGCACCTGCACCTGCACCTGCACCTGCACCTGCAGCGGGCGTCCCTTCGCCATCATCGACACCCACGGCCACTCTGGCTTCGACCCAGGTGGAGGCCAGCAGCTTGGCGTCTGAGGTCAAGGCTGGCTACGCGGCAGCGGGCTCAGCTGCTGCCGGGTCTGGTGTCAAAGGCCCGTTTGGTGTGCAACTGGCCGCTTTGCCCAGCGGCGTTTCTGCTTCTCTGTCGTGCAGCTTACTGGGCAGCGGCGGTTCGGGCTCCATCAGCTACGAGGTGCCATCGACCGCCATCGCGAGCGGGTATACAGTGTCTTACACCTACAACGCATGCTCTTATGCGGGCTACACCTTCAACGGTACCGTGACCCTGACCTATGACCGCTACACAAGCCCCACAGACTTTGCTTACACCGTCAAATACAGCAATTTCTCGGTGTCTGGCAATGGCCTGAGCAGCACCAACGTCAGTGGCACCACGAGTTGCAATCTTTCAGGCGGCACGGCCTCGTGCTACTACAACGATGGGACCCGCGGCTGGAGTTCCACGATGACCTACAGCAATGGCGCGGTCAATGGTTCTTACGCGGTCAACTATGGCAACGGCTCTGTGCAGGTGTCCTATGTTAATTTTGGTGCAACGGGAGGGACCGCCACGGTCACAGGCAGCAATGGCAGCAAGGCGGTGATCACCCGAACGTCAGCCACAGCATTCACGGTGGCCATCACCCCCTCAACGGGCGCAGCAACGTCCACCTATACCGTCACGTTGTAAATCACCGCCGAGAGCGTTGACCAGCCGACAGGCTGGTCAAAAGAAAAAGCCAGCCCGCCTTCACAGGGAGCTGGCTTTTTCACGGCCGAGACACACGATGCTCAGCTGAGCAAGCGTTCGGGGTTGGCGTCGAGTTTTTCGAGGGCCGTGCGCGTGGCGCGCACAGTGAGGGCTTCCTCTTCTTGAGGCACGAGCAATCCCGCTTGGAGGTAAGCCGCCAAGCGACGAGCCTGTATCAAGAAGCTGCGACCGTCCATCGATGCGAACAAATGCAATTGCTTGCGCTCGCTGCGCCAGACAAATTGCACTTGGCTGGACGTGTTGTTGTGGTCAAGCGTGTACCAGGTGCCAGGTTGCAGTTCTTGCGCCCAGGACAACATGGCTTGGCTTGGTTTGGAGCCACCATCCGCCACAACGACGATGGAGCTGGCATCAATGCCCACCAGCATTTCAATGCTGGCAGCGTCCAACGGGATGTCTCCAGTGCCATCTTGTATGACAAAGTCTTCCAAGTGCGCCAGACGTTCCGCCATGGCGTCGATGTGGTCCTGCGGGATCGACTCGGTCTTGGACATGAAGGCATCGGCCAACGTATCCCCAATGACTTTGATGTGTGATTCTTGCTGCACACCGGTCAACCTCAGCAAAGCCATGCCTTGCCGCAGGCGTTGGAGCAAGTTTGGCAAATCTTGAATGACCCGCGCCCGCTCGCTGCGGTTGGGTTTGGCGCTCGCTGCCCAAACCAAGTCAGAGGCTGAACGTTTGAGCATGATGGTTTCATCGTGCTGGGCGCCATTTTTGATGGCAGCAACTGCCAGGACTTCGGCCCACACCTTGAACAAAAACTCGCGGATTTCGTCGCGCACTGGCATGGTGTTGAGCATGTTGCGCATCTCAATGGTGTATTGGATGGCCAAAGTCTCTTTTTGCTCTACCTGCTGAGCCAATGTGACCACGCGCTGTGAAGTGCCTTTTTCGGTCAGGTACTTGGAGAGGAATTTTTGGAATTCGTCGTACACCAATTGAAAAACCCGTCGACCGGTGTCGGGGTATTGCTCGATCACCTGGACGATGCGTTTGATTTCGGATTCCAACGCACTGCCGCTGATGGCACGTGAGTCAAACCCGAGGACGCAAGATCCCATGTGGTCAATCAACTTGCGTGCTGGGTGGTGCAAGGTGCTGAAAAACTCGGGCTCAAACAACGCTACGCGCATGACAGGCATTTGCAGGCGCGCAAACCACACTCGGATCGCCGCAGGAATGCGTTCTTCGGCCAAGATGCTTTGAAACATCAGCGCGACGATTTCAATGATGGCTTTTTCGCCAGTTGTGTTCGCCTGTTTTTTGAGGGACGATGTGCGTTCCCGCAGGTTGTCCGCCAGGCGGGCAACGCCTGCCGCATCGACCGGCGTGCCGTCTACGGTGACCGCCCCGCCACCGCCCATGGCATCGCGTTCTCGGACAATTTGAGCCGATGACTGGTTGATGGCTTTGACCAGGCCTTCTGAAGGTGACCGAGGTTGGGTCGCCACGTAATCGGAATGGCCATCACCCAGCGCGCGTTTGAGTTGTCCCAGCAGACCTTGCGCACGCATCCTGGCGCGTCCAATCGGCGTGCTGGAGTCGTCACCGACTCCTGATGATCCCGTGCTTGTGCGCGACCTGGACACAGATGGCGTATCGTTTGTGGTCTCAGCCTGTGCCTTGTTTTTGAATGTCGAATCACCTCGAACGTAATTGCCCGTGTTGTCGCCGGGCGGCAGGGGGCCGAGTGTTGAGCTTTGAAAGTTCGTGTCCGCAGACCGTCTGATCTGAGATTTCAGGTCAATCTCAGGCATGACCCCTTTGGTGATCAGAAATTGGTTGGCCAAGGCATAAGACTCGGTCACCGTTTCCACCATTTGCTGAAGGATCACGTCCTGAACCAGGGCCCAGGCGGTACGGTTTAAACCGACGCGTGTCCATTGTTCAACCAACAGCAGGGCGATCACCTCGGGTCGCAAAATGTCATTGCTTGACAGCTCCCGGGTTGATTCCAACTGCTGCACACGCAAGCGCAGGTCATTGAGAGGCGCCCCCGCTTTGTCCATCATGCCCAACGCAAGGCGTGACGCCAAAATCTTGTTCTCAACCACATCGTCACCAATCAACTCCAACAGATTGGAGTCGGTGCGATTGCGGGTGTTGTCGGTGGTCGGTTGCAGCAAGGCTTTGCGCCAAGCGGCCATGGACGATTGGGTCCATTCGGGATTCAACTGGCGAAATGCCATCAATGCGTCGCGACGCACTTGCTCTTCGCGCGTGTTTTCACCTTGATCGATCAAGGCCACCATGCGCTCGGTGATGGCCGTTGCCATGCCAGACAGCACGCCCGTCGCATGCGCCACAAACTGTTCCCTGGCTTGTCTGGCCAAGAGGGCTTGTGCGGGCGAAGTTGCGGATGAGGTCATGCCTGTTGTGAGCTGCCGTGGTTGTCAGTTTACCCAGGTTCCCGTGTCACACGGTAGCGCCAGCATTCGGGTCGTTAGGGTCAATGTCTTTTTTCACCGACGATTTGACCAAGTCTTCCCGTTTGATGCCCAGCCACATGGCAATTGCAGCCGCAACGAACACGGAAGAATAAATGCCGAACAAAATGCCAATCGTCAGTGCCAATGCAAAAAAGTGCAGCGTGGGGCCACCAAACAGCAGCATGGACAGCACCATGATTTGCGTGGAACCGTGGGTGATGATGGTACGGCTGATGGTTGACGTGATCGCGTTATCGATGATTTCGACGGTACTCATCTTGCGGTAAAGCCGGAAGTTTTCACGGATTCGGTCAAAAATCACCACAGATTCATTCACCGAATAGCCCAGCACCGCCAGAACTGCCGCCAGCACGGGCAACGAAAACTCCCACTGGAAGAAGGCAAAGAACCCCAAAATGATGATCACGTCATGCAAGTTGGCAACGATCGCTGCCACGGCGTACTTCCATTCGAACCGAAAGGCCAGGTAAATCATGATGCCCAGCACCACAAACCCCAGTGCTTTCAAGCCGTCGGTGGCCAGTTCCTCCCCCACCTGAGGGCCCACAAACTCAGTTCGGCGTAACGTGGCCGTGTTGTCCGCCGCTTTCAACGATTCAATGACCTTGTCGCTTTGCTGGCCCGAGCTCACACCCTTTTGGGGGGGCAATCGAATCAAGACGTCGCGCGAGGTGCCAAAGTTTTGAACTTGTACGTCGGTGTAGCCCAAAGCTGCTACCGAGCCACGTACTTTTTCAAGGTCCACCGTCTGGCTGTAGTTCACCTCCATCAACGTGCCGCCCGTGAATTCGACGGAAAGGTGCAAACCTCTGCTGAACAAAAAGAACACTGCCGCCAAAAACGTGACCAAAGACACGACGTTGAAGACCAAGGCATGCCGCATGAACGGAATGTCACGTTTGATTTTGAAAAATTCCATGGCTACTGAGCTCCTGATTCGAGAACGTTCAAGACCGTGTGGGTTTGTCAGATGAAGTCAGTTCCGTCGAACTGCCTTCAGGACGCCACACCGTGCCAATGGACACACTCTTCAATTTCTTTTGGCGACCGTACCAGAGGTTGACAAGGCCACGAGAGAAGAACACCGCTGAAAACATGCTGGTCAAGATGCCAATGCAGTGAACGATGGCGAAGCCGCGAACAGGGCCTGAACCGAAGGCCAGCAGGGCCAGACCCACGATCAACGTACTGATGTTGGAGTCCAAAATGGTGGCCCACGCGCGGTCGTAGCCCGCAAAAATGGCAGCTTGGGGCGAGACACCTTTGCGAAGCTCTTCGCGCACACGCTCGTTGATCAACACATTGGAGTCAATCGCCATGCCCAGCGCCAGCGCCATGGCGGCGATGCCTGGCAAGGTCAACGTGGCTTGCAGCATGGACAGCACCGAAGCCAGCAACAGCAAATTGACGCCCAAGGCCAGACTGGAAAACAAACCAAACATCACGTAGTAAGCGCACATGAAGGCCACGATGACCAGGAAACCCCAGGTCACACTGTGGAAACCCTTGCTGATGTTGTCAGCGCCCAGGCTGGGCCCAATGGAGAGTTCTTCAATGATTTCCATCGGTGCTGCCAAACTGCCAGCCCGCAACAGAAGCGAGGTTTCGTTGGCCTCTGTGGTCGTCATTCGGCCTGAAATTTGGACTCGCCCGCCTGCGATTTCACTGCGGATGACGGGTGCAGTGACCGATTCGCCTTTGTTTTTCTCAAACAACAGAATCGCCATGCGCTTGCCAATGTTTTCCCGGGTCACGTCCTTGAAAATACGCGCGCCTTTGGCATCCAAGCTCAAGTTGACCGTGGGCTCTTGTGTTTGATTGTCGAAGCCGGGTTGTGCATCAGTGAGGTTTTCACCCGTCAGGAGCACCTGTTTTTTGACCACCACAAACTGCCCGTTCCGGTCAGGAAAGCGCTCAGCGCCGAAGGGCACCGTGCCTTGGCCAGACTCTGCCGCCCGCGCTTCGGCACTTTCGTCGACCAAGCGCACTTCCAATGTGGCTGTACGCCCAAGGATTTTCTTGGCGGCAGCCGTGTCCTGGACGCCGGGCAACTGAACCACAATGCGGTCCAGGCCTTGTTGCTGGATCACCGGCTCAGACACGCCCAGCTCGTTGATGCGGTTGTGCAGTGTGGTGATGTTTTGCTTCAGTGCCTGGTCTTGCACTTTGCGGGCCGCTTCGGGCTTGATCGAGCCCGTCAGTTTGAACTCTGTGCCTTCTGGGGTACTCACCAACAGCAGGTCGGGAAATAGATCTGTGATCAGGTTTTTGGCCGCGTCCAACGTGGCGGACTCCCTGAACCTGACCTCAATGCTCTGGCCATTGCGACTGATGCCTGCATGCCGGATGTTCTTTTCTCGCAGACTGGTTCGGATGTCGCCTGCAAGGGATTCTGTTTTCTTGGTCAGTGCAGCAGGCATGTCCACCTGCAGCATGAAGTGCACCCCACCCCGCAAGTCCAGACCCAGATACATGGGAAAGGCGTGGATCGCTGTCAACCAGGAGGGGGAGCGTGACAGCAAGTTCAACGCGACCACGTACACCGGATCCGCTGGATCGGGAACCAGGGCTTTTTGAATGGCGTCTTTTGCCTTGAGTTGGACGTCTGTGCTGTCAAACCGGGCTTTGATGGAATTCCCCTCCAAAGCCATGGAGTCCACTGTGATGCCTGCGGCCGTCAGCGCGTCCTGAACCCGGCTCAACGTGCCGGCATCAACCTTGATGGCTGTTTTGGAGGAGGACACTTGCACGGCAGGCGCTTCACCAAACAGGTTGGGCAGGGTGTACAAAGTACCTATCAGCAAAGCAACCAAGATGATTGCGTACTTCCAGACCGGGTAACGGTTCATATCAAGACTCAGGTGTCGCTTGGCGTCAAGCGAAAAAGATAAATCGATAGCCTGCCCAAGCGCACAGGGCTTGGGCCGTGCGGCACATCACTTGATGGAGCCTTTGGGCAGCACTTGAACCACGGCGCTGCGCTGAACTTGTACTTCAACGCCATTGGCCACTTCCAGGCTCAGGCTGGTTTCGCTCAACTTGCTGACTTTGCCCAGCAAACCACCGGCCGTGGCCACTTCATCGCCTTTGGCCAAAGCTTCGATCATGGTGCGGTGTTCCTTTTGTTTTTTCATTTGGGGCCGGATCATCACGAAGTACAGCACCACAAACATCAACACCAAGGGCAGCATGCCCATCAAAGAAGACTGGATGTCTCCGCCTGCAGCGGCAGCTGGGGCGGTTTGAGCGAAAGCGGAAGAAATGAACAAAGGAGTCTCCACAAGGTTGGGATTCAAGCTGACCGTGCATCAAGGAAAGCCGCGCACATCGCAACCCGCCCTGAATCTGGCTGTGTAACGCTGGATTGTAAGGGCCGGGTTGGCCAGATCAGATGCCGTCAGAGAGGCGTTTTTCAACGCTTGAAGGCCCAAAATCGGCTCAGTACAAAGGTTTGTACCGCGGCAACAGCCAACGCGATGACCAGTGACAACCAGTCAGGCCAGGCAAGAAATCGGTGGAAAAGCACAAAAACGGCTTCGTTGCACACAAAGCCTGCCAACGCCGTGCCTGCAAACCGCATCAAACTTTGGCGAAGCTGGAGGGACGTGTCTTGAAAACTCAGCAGCCTGTGGCCGGTAAAACTGACACCAAAAGCCACGACAAAGCCGAAGGCATTGGCCAGTTCGGCCCATACCAAGTGTCGCAGCCCAGCAAAAACGGCCATGTGGGTGAGGGATGCGGTTGCGCCTACAGCCAAAAACCACAAGCCAGATTTGCTAGGCAGCAAGTTCAAGTCTCCATGTTCATTTTGCGCTCAAACATTCTTTCATGAAGGTCTTGCGTTCGTCGCCTTTTTTACCCTTGGCGTCTACATTGCAGGTTTTCATTTTGTTTTGCTGGGTTTGTTTTTTGGCGCCCAAGCATTCTTTCATGAATGCTTTGCGCTCATCGCCTTTTTTGTCTCCGGCATCGGCATTGCACGTGGCCATTTTGTTTTGTTGTTTGGACTTGCCGTCACCTTCAGCAGCATGGGCCAAGCCCATCGACAAGGTTAAGCTCACGGCCAGCACAGAAAGCAGGGATTTCATCAGGGTTCTCCTGTCAGGTATTGAGGAGCAATCATTTTGGGTGCATCCCGTTCGAAATGGCACGAGTGCATGCCGACTCTGGATGCGGTCTTCCCGTTTTCGTGATGTATTCCCGCTCCCGCCCCATGTCAGTGGGCTCTGGTTGAGATTGCTCTGCAGCATGTGGGGTCGCGGGGTGCCCGTAAAATCGGCGGATGTTATCCGTTAAAACTGACCTGCTCGCTGCTTTGGCGGCCGAGCTCGAAGCCCTGTCTCCTGGTGCTGGTGGCAAAGCCGCCTTTGAATCCCCTAAAGTGGCCGCGCATGGTGATTTCGCCTGCACCGCTGCGATGCAATTGGCCAAGCCGCTCCGATTGAATCCCCGTCAACTGGGTGAAACGCTGCGCGAGCGCTTGTTGCTGACGCCTGTTTTCCAGCAGTGGGTGTCTGATGTTGACATTGCAGGTCCTGGATTTTTGAACATCAAGCTCAAAGCTGAGGCCAAGCAGCAAATCGTCCGTGAGGTGTTGCAAGGGGCAGATCAGTTCGGGTTTCAGCCGTCACGTGGCCAACGCATGTTGGTCGAAT
This sequence comes from uncultured Burkholderiaceae bacterium, assembly GCA_964531605.1. Taxonomy (GTDB): domain Bacteria; phylum Pseudomonadota; class Gammaproteobacteria; order Burkholderiales; family Burkholderiaceae_C; genus Defluviibacillus. Next base: position 7,976 of record CAZHDP010000011.1, read on the forward strand.
ACGTCTCTGCCAATCCGACGGGGCCCCTTCATGTCGGGCATGGGCGTCAAGCTGCGTTGGGCGATGCGATCGCCAGCCTGTACCAAACACAAGGTTGGGATGTCTACCGAGAGTTTTATTACAACGACGCAGGCGTACAAATCCAGACCTTGGCCAACAGCACCCAATCTCGGGCACAAGGTCACAAGCCTGGTGACCAAGCGTGGCCCGAGTCGGCTTACAACGGTGAATACATTGCCGACATTGCGGCTGATTTTTTGGCCAAGAAGACGGTCAGTGCCGATGATCGCGAATTCACCGCCAGCGGTGATGTGAACGATCTGGACGGGATGAGGCAGTTTGCCGTGGCTTACCTTCGCCATGAGCAAGACTTGGACTTGCGGGCTTTCCAAGTCAAGTTTGACAACTATTACCTGGAGTCAAGCCTGTACACCAGCGGCAAAGTGGATGCGGCTGTTCAAAAATTGATCGCCGCCGGTAAAACCTATGAGCAAGACGGGGCGCTGTGGCTCAAATCCACGGATTACGGTGACGACAAAGACCGGGTCATGCGCAAAGGTGATGGCACTTACACCTACTTTGTGCCGGACGTGGCTTATCACATCACCAAATGGGAGCGCGGCTTCCACAAGGTCATCAATGTCCAGGGGACGGACCACCACGGGACGATAGCCCGTGTCCGCGCGGGCCTGCAAGCCGCAGGTGCAGGCATTCCCGAAGGTTATCCTGACTACGTGTTGCACACCATGGTCCGGGTGATGCGTGGTGGTGAAGAGGTGAAAATTTCAAAGCGGGCTGGCAGCTATGTCACGCTTCGCGACCTGATCGAATGGACCAGCAAAGACGCGGTTCGCTTCTTCCTGCTCAGCCGCAAGCCAGACACCGAGTACACCTTTGATGTGGACCTGGCCATTGCCCAAAGCAACGACAACCCGGTGTATTACGTGCAATATGCCCATGCGCGCATTTGTTCCGTGTTGACCTCCTGGGGCGGTGACGTGGCAGGCTTGTCCAAGGTAGACCTGAGCCCGTTGCAAAGTCCACAGGCACAAGCGTTGATGCTGCTGTTGGCCAAGTACCCCGCGATGTTGACCAGCGCTGCGACGGATTTCGCACCGCACGATGTGACTTTTTACCTGCGTGAACTCGCGGCGAGTTACCACAGTTACTATGATGCAGAGCGCATCTTGGTGGACGACGCGACCGTCAAAGAGGCCCGGCTGGCCTTGGTCGCGGCCGTTGCCCAAGTGCTGCGCAATGGGTTGTCGGTGTTAGGGGTCAGCGCGCCCCAGAAAATGTAATAAAGAGAGTACATGACAAAGCCTTACACGCCTGCTTTGGTGGCGACTTCGCGTCAGCGTCAATGGGGCGGCACATTCTTAGGTTTGGTGATCGGTCTGGTGATCGGCTTGGGTGTCGCGTTGGCTGTGGCTGTGTACGTGACCAAAGTGCCTGTGCCTTTTGTCAATAAGGGGCAAAGCCGCTCAGTGGAGCAAGACGCAGCTGAAGCCAAGAAAAACAAGGATTGGGACCCCAATGTCATGATCCAGGGCAAGAACCCTGTGCGTTCGTCATCTGGTAGCGTGGCTGGAGGGGATGCAGCGGCCAAGGCAGACGCAAAATCAGACGCCCCGCCTGAGGGCAAGGCCGAAGGCAAAGGTGAAGTGAAAGCCGAGGTGAAGCAAGAGTCGAAAGAGCCTAAACCTGCTGACGTCAAGCCTGACACCAAGGCAGAACCCAAATCAGAACCCAAGACCGAGGCCAAAAAGCCAGTTTCTGCCGACCCTCTGGGTGATTTGGTCAAGGCCAAATCGGCCAACGCGCCAGCCGACCCTTTCACATACATGGTTCAGACCGGCGCCTTCCGTGTGCCTGATGATGCCGAGGCGCAGCGCGCCAAACTCACGATGTTGGGCGTGGACGTGAAAGTGTCTGAGCGCGAACAGTCTGGTCGCACCGTGTACCGCGTCCGAACGGGTCCTTTTGAGCGCAAAGAAGACGCAGAAAAAGCCAAAGAAAAGCTGGAAGCGTCAGGTTTTGAAACAGTGTTGGTGCGGATTCAACGCTGACGCCAGCACATCAGGTTTCGGTCTGGAACTTTTCTGACCTGCCGCCGTCTTATCTTTCAGGAGTGATTGAAATGCAACGTCGAGAGTTTTCATTGGGTGCCCTGGGTTTCGTTGGCGGCACCGCCCTCATGTCTAACGCAGCCCATGCCCAGGCCCGCAAGTTCCAAGAAGGCGATGATTTTCTGGCCTTGGACAAGCCTGTGCCTGTTGAAACGCCGCCCGGCAAGATCGAAGTGATCGAGTTCTTTTGGTACAGCTGCCCCCATTGCAATGCGTTCGAGCCGAAGCTGGAGCCTTGGATCAAGCGCTTGCCCGCCGATGTCAGTTTCAAACGTGTGCCGGTTGCCTTTCGGGACAACTTTGTGCCGCAACAGCGCCTTTACTACGCGCTCGAAGCGATGGGCAAGGCCGAAGAGATGCAGTCCAAAGTATTTGCTGCCATCCACGTCGAAAAGCAAACCTTGGACACCCAAGACACAATTGCCAACTGGGTGGAAAAGCAAGGGCTGAACAAAGCCAAATTTCTTGAGCAGTACAACTCTTTTTCGGCGTCCACCAAGGCCCGTAAAGCCACGCAGTTGCAAAATGCGTTCAAGATCGATGGCGTACCGTCCATTGGTGTTGCGGGTCGGTTTTACACCGACGGTACCCTTGCCAAAAACATGGAACGGGCTCTGCAAGTTACCGAGTTCTTGATTGCAGAAGCTCGCCGCTTGAAATGAGCTTGGAGGCCCGCTGGGTTTGATTCAAGTCCAGCCCAGCCTCAGCCGTTGAAATTGCCCGCTGTTGCGGGCTTTTTTACGTGGCCCGTCGTCTTTGAGCCTTGTGACGCATAGAATGACAGCAAGTTTCATGCCTTTATGTATTTTCGCTCTTCACCCCTCCTCTCCTTGACCTTGGGTCTGGCCTGTCTGATGGGGCTCAACAGCGCTTCTGCTGAAAAGGCCGACCGTCAAAAACCCATGTTCATCGAATCTGATGCCTTGCGGGTGGACGACCTCAAACAGGTCTCTGTGGCCACGGGCAAAGTGATCGTGACCAAGGGCACCATCATCATCCGAGGCGCCCGTGTCGAGGTGCGCCAAGATGCGGAGGGTTACCAGTACGGTGTTGCCACAGCCGAGCCTGGTGCGCGTGCTTTTTTCCGTCAAAAACGAGAAGGTTTGGACGAATTCATCGAAGGTGAAGGTGAAACCATTTTTTACGATGGCAAGGCTGACACCGTCAGGTTTGTGCGCCGTGCTGAAATGCGGCGTTACAAAGGCGCGCAGTTGTTCGACGAAACGTCGGGCAGCGTGATCGTCTACGACAACACGGCAGACGTGTTCACGGTAGACAGTGCCTCACCGGCCGGAGGCGCTGCAGCAGGTGCTGGTGGTCGCGTCAGAACGATGTTGACCCCTAACCCAGCGCCTGCCAGTGCCGCCAACTCTTCTGCCCCGGTGATGGCTCCTGGCGCCTCAGCGCCCGCATTGCGCAGTAGCAAGAGCCTGGGCATCTCCACCCCAGGTGGTGCTGTCAAGTGAGTGTGCTTGCCCTGTCGAGCGGCAACGCCCCAATGCCCGCACCAGGCGAGGCCGAGCCGTTGAGTCATTTGCGTGCCATGCACTTGCAAAAGAGTTACGGCAGTCGCAAGGTTGTGAAAGACGTTTCCCTGGATGTGGCCAAAGGGGAAGTGGTGGGCTTGCTGGGCCCCAATGGGGCGGGTAAAACAACGTCTTTCTACATGATCGTGGGACTGGTCCGTGCCGATGCAGGACACATCACCATTGATGGCCAATCGGTTGAGCGCATGCCCATACACCGTCGATCCCGTTTGGGACTGGGCTACTTGCCACAGGAAGCGTCGATTTTCCGCAAATTGACGGTGGAAGAGAATGTGCGGGCCGTCCTTGAGTTGCAGACCGATGAGCATGGCAAACCCCTGGCCAAGGCTGAGCTTGAAGATCGCCTGCGGGTGTTGCTGGAAGACCTGCGGGTTGACCACTTGCGTGAAGCCCAAGCCCTGGCGCTCTCGGGTGGGGAGCGTCGGCGTGTCGAGATCGCGCGTGCGCTGGCCACGCGCCCCAGGTTCATTTTGTTGGATGAGCCTTTCGCCGGTGTAGACCCGATTGCCGTCATCGAGATCCAGCGGATCATCGGTTTTCTGAAAAACCGTGGCATTGGCGTGTTGATCACCGACCACAACGTGCGCGAAACCTTGGGCATTTGCGACCGCGCTTTCATCATCAGTGATGGCCATGTGTTGGCCCATGGGTCGCCGTCGGACATCGTCAACAACCCTGATGTACGCCGTGTGTACCTGGGTGAACACTTCCGGATGTAGGCCGTTCTCCCCATGAAGCCCGGTTTATCGCTGCGCGTTTCGCAGCACCTTGCCTTGACACCTCAATTGCAGCAGTCGATCCGACTGTTGCAACTCTCCACGTTGGAGCTGGCTCAAGAGGTTGAGCAAATGCTCGACGAGAACCCGTTTTTAGAGACCGAGTCCGATACCGTTGTCCGCGAGGAGTTTGGCTTGTCTCAGGCTGATGTGCAAGCCGCACCAGACGACCATGAAGCAGACTTTGCTGCGCGCTCGCTGTCGGACCCTGTCGGCACTGTCAATGAAACCAGTGCGCTTGAAGCCCCTGCGGAATCTGACGGCAACATTGAGCAAAGCTGGGACGGCGACGGTACCACCGATGTCAAGCCTGACGACGCCGAATGGGGTGGCGACGCGCCTGCGCGCAACGGTGCGGCGGGTGGTGATGACGACTTTGACGCGACAGAATTGGCCCGTAACCAAGAGTCACTGACCGCCTTCTTGCACCGGCAGGCCCTCAGCCTGCGGCTCAGTGCCGAAGACAAGGCGGCGCTGCGGTTTTTGATCGAGTCACTCAACGATGACGGCTACCTTGAAGACACGCTGGACAGCCTGGCGCGGGGCTTGGCCGGCGACGACGAAGAGCAAGTGGAGTCGCTGGTACACCATTTCACGGTGGGTCTGCGTTTGCTGCAAACCTTGGAACCCACGGGTGTTGGCGCGCGCAACCTGGGGGAATGCCTGACCCTGCAGTTGCGCGAACTGGTGGCGCAGGCCGACCCTGATGCACAAGACCCAGACGTCCTGCGCGCGGCCCTGGCCGTTTGCCAGCAACCGCTCGATTTTCTGGCTCGGCGTGACGTCAAACGCTTGGCGCAACGTTGCGGCGAAACAGATCAAACCATCAAGCATGCGCTCAACCTCATCACCCGGTTGGAACCCCGGCCAGGCCGTCGTTTTGTGGATGTGGAACGCAACATCATCGTGCCTGACGTCATCGTGACCAAGGTGCGCGGACCTGCTGCGGCCAACGGGCAGCCACGGTTTTTGGTCAAACTCAACGCAGACGTGATGCCAAGGTTGCGCGTGCACGACATCTACGCCAACGTGCTCAAACAACACCGAGGGGGTGACAGTGGCGGATTGTCCCAGCGCCTGCAAGAGGCCCGCTGGTTCATCAAAAACATCCAGCAACGCTTTGACACCATCTTGCGCGTGAGCAACGCCATCGTCCAACGGCAAAAAAGTTTTTTTGTGCACGGCGAATTGGCCATGCGCCCTTTGGTACTGCGTGAAATCGCGGATGAATTGGGCTTGCACGAGTCCACCATCTCGCGCGTGACCACGGCGAAGTACATGGCTACGCCTTTTGGCACGTTTGAGCTCAAGTACTTCTTCGGCTCAGGCCTGGGTACCGAAACTGGCGGCAATGCTTCCAGCACGGCGGTACGGGCGCTGATCAAGCAATTCGTCAGCGCTGAAAGCAGCAAGAAGCCATTGAGTGACAGCCAAATTTCTGAGATGCTCAAAGAGCAGGGCATTGAGTGTGCACGTCGCACCGTGGCCAAGTACCGCGAAGCACTGCGCATCGCCCCTGCCAACCTGCGCAAAGCGCTCTGACCATGAATCAACTTCAATTGTTTTTACCTTGCGCTGCAGGCGTAGAGGAATATCTCGCGGCTGAGGTGTTGCGCATCACCGGTGCGCAAACGCGATCGTGGCGTGGCGGCGTGTTGGTCGAAGGTTCATGGCGCGACGCGTTGCTGCTGAACCTTCACAGCCGTTTGGCCCAGCGGGTGCTCGTCCACCTGTCCACCACCCCTTACCGCAACGAACAAGATCTCTACCGTGCTGCGTCCGATGTTGCATGGGAAATCTGGTTCACACCCAAGCAAAGCTTCAAGATTGAAATCACGGCGCAGCACAGCCCCCTGAAGAGCCTGAACTTTGCGGCGCTCAAGATCAAAGATGCCTTGGTGGACCGCTTTCGCTTCAAGACAGGTGTGCGCCCCGATGTGGAGACCCGGTGGCCCGATGCCCGCGTGTACGTTCACTTGACCAACGAGCATGCGACGCTGTACATGGACACCTCCGGCGAGGCGCTCTTCAAGCGCGGTTGGCGCGCCGACAAAGGGGATGCCCCGCTCAAAGAAACGCTGGCCGCAGCCATGCTCGCAGCCAGTGGTTGGGACGCCAAAACACCCCTGTACGACCCCTGCTGTGGCAGCGGCACCATCGCGATTGAGGCCGCGCAAATCGCGTGCAACATCGCGCCAGGTTTGATGCGGCGGTTTGGATTTGAAAAGCTATTGCCCTTCCAGTCGCACGTCTGGTCGGCCATCAAGGGCGAGGCCGAGCGTGCCCAAACCCCGCCAACAGCCGAGGTGTTCGGCAGCGATGTGGCCTTTCGCATGGTGGACTTCGCGGAGCGTAACGCTGAGCGTGCCGGTGTTGCGCATGCGGTGCAGTTTCGCGGTGGGGATGCCTTGCAACGCATGCCGCCAACACCTGCCGCAGGGTTCCTGTTGGTGAACCCACCCTACGGTGAGCGCATCAACGCAGCTGGTTTTGCGGGCCGCGAAAGTGCCCAGGTTGAGCCCATGGGCACAGCGCCGTCGCAAGGTGCCGACGATGACTTCTTTCGCTTGCTGTCCGCCCACTGGAAGAAAAACTACAACGGTTGGACTGCTTGGGTGCTGACGCCTGACCTCAAGCTGCCTGGTCGCATGCGCATGAAAGAGTCGCGCCGTGTGCCGCTGTGGAACGGCCCGATCGAATGCCGCATGTTCCGCTTTGCACTCACACCACCACCGCCCCGTGACTGAGAGTCCTTTCACGGTGGTGTTGGACACCAACATCGTGCTCGACATTTTTCTCTTTCGTGACCCGAGGGTAGTGGCCGTGAAAGACGCTTTGGTGTCCGGGCAGTTGCGCTGGATCGCCACGCAGCGCATGCGCGATGAACTCGCACGTGTGCTGGCCTACACACACATCGAACGTTGGATGTTCCACCATGGTCGGGATGCAGCAGGGGTGCTGGCTGAGGTAGATCCGCTGTGGCATGCTGTTCCAGACGCGCCGTCTGCACCGTCGAGTTTGCGCTGCAGAGACAAAGACGATCAAATCTTCATTGACCTTGTGTTGAGCCAAGGTACCGTGTTGCTCAGCAAAGACCGGGAAGTGCTGCGCCTCAAGCGTCCGCTATTGGCGCGTGGCGTTACAGTTTGTGACAAATTACCCTGAACATCCCTCCCGGGATGACGGTTAAGTCAGGGGTGTCTGCCAGATTTTGAGGTTCGCGCTATTCTGTACAGCCCGTAGCCACAGATCTGAGTTTTCTGGACATGTTGCCCCTTCCTGCTGAGTTGATGATCGAAACCAACAAGCTCCTGCCGGGCATGTTCGTGTTCCTTGATCTGGGCTGGATGGAGCACCCCTTTCCGCTCAACCGATTCCTGATCACGTCAACGGACCAGATCGCTCAAATTCAAGGTTTGGGCTTGACCCGCGTGAAGGTGATGACCGCACGCAGTCAGCCTGGGATTTTTGATGAACCTGCGCCAGCCCAGGCTGCCTCTGTTGATGCTGCTGAGCCTGAACAGGTTCCCGCGGCTCCCGCGTTGTCGGAACGGTCTGCCGCTCTGACCAGTGCCGAGAGGCGGCGTGCCTTAGACCGCCAGGCCCAAAGCCTGGCGCGTTGTGAGCGTTTGTTTTCAGAAGCCTCTGCGACTTGGCGAAGCATCTCTGGTGCGTCCTTGCGAGATCCCGCGCAAGCCATGGCCCGATCTGCGCAAATGATCGACGGCTTTTTGCAAGAGTTGTCCAGCACCCAAGAAACCAGCATCCGTTTGTTGTCTGAAATTTCAGGCGATGGCAACGCCTTGCATGCCCTCAATGTCACTGTTGTGTCCTTGTTGCTCGGGCGGGCCATGAAGCTCGACGAGGCCACGATGCTCGACATCGGTGTGGGTGCTTTGTTGCATGACATTGGCAAGCAATCTTTGCCTGATCGCATTCGCATTCGGACCAACACGTTCACTGCCGTGGAGGAGCGCATTTACCGTGAGCATGTCAGCCTGGGCTTGCAAATTGCCCAAAAAATGGGTGCCACGGCCGAGGTTCAGTCGGTCATTGCGCAACACCATGAAACCGCTGACGGCAAAGGTTACCCCAAGGGCCTGTCGGGCGCGAACATGTCTCAGGCTGCGAAGGTCGTGACCCTGGTCAACGCCTACGACAACCTGTGCAACCCAGGCAACCCCGCTTCAGCCTCGACACCGCACGAGGCCGTGTCCTTGATGTTTGCCCAGCTCAAGCCTCGGTTTGACCCTTCATGCCTGACTGCGTTCATCCGACTCATGGGGGTGTACCCCCCGGGCTCGGTGGTCCAGTTGAGCGATGAGCGTTTTGCCTTGGTCGTCAGTGTGAACCCAGACCGCCCTCTGAAGCCCACGGTGTTGATTTTTGATCCGAAGATTCCTCGCGATGAGGCCTTGTTGTTGGACCTGCACACCGACCCCACACTGAGCATTCGCCGCAGCCTGCACCCCCGTAACCTGACCCGTGCGGTGTTGGACTACTTGTCGCCCCGCAAACGCATGAGCTACTTTTTTGAGAGAGGTACCGAGGTCGGAGAAGCGCAGGGCGGTACCGCTTGGGTTTTTGATGCGGGGTCTGGTTCTGGGTCGGTGGCGGCATGAATTGGATCCATCACTACGGTTTGCTGCTGGAGTCCTTCCTGGAGGCTGCCTGCGTGGTGGACGGCAAGACCCTGCGTGTGTTGGTGGTCAACAGCGCCATGTCGCGGCTGATCGATGTGTCTCGCGAGGCCTTGCTTGATCAACGGGTGACCGACATCGCCTCCACGCCGGAAGACCTGGTGTTTTGGGATGACGTGCAACGCTCCCATGGCACAGATGGCGATGCCTTTCCCCACACCATCCATTCAGAAGCCATGGTGTTCAAGGCCAATGGTCAGCGGATCTCGGTGGACCGTCGTGTGCAGCAGTTGCCGAGCGACGGTGACCAGGCATTGTTTTTGTGGACCATGCTGGACCTCACGGCGCAGCACGAATCGGATGAAAAACTGGAGCGTTTGCTCTCTGAGATGCGCGCCACGCTGGAGTCCACTGCCGATGGCATTTTGGTGACTGACCTCAATGGCTCGATCCAGGCCTTCAACCGCTTGTTCAGCCAGCTTTGGCGCATCCCTGCAGCCCTGCTGACCCAACGCAATGATGTGGCCATCTACCAGGCCATGCGTTCACAGGTCGAAGACCCCCGTGCCTACGACCAGCGCATGGTCGAAATTGCCGAATCTGCGCTGTTGGAAGACACCCATCGCGTGACCCTGCTCGATGGCCGGGTGCTAGAGCGCGTCACCTTGCCGCAAATGGGGCGGGGCGTTCCGATCGGTCGCGTGTATTCGTTCCGTGACATCACGGAACGCCTGGAAAGTGAAGGGCGCCAACGCCTGGCGGCGAAAGTGTTTGAGTCGAGTTTTGATGCGATTTTTGTCGCTGACGACCGACACCACATCTTCACCGCCAACGGTGCTTGCACCCGTCTGATGCAACGTGAGCCCGATGGACTCCAAGGCGAGCAACTGACCGACTTGCTCAGCCTGCCAGATGACCCTGATGGCCTGGCGCTCATCCTCAACGGCTTGCACGTCAAACAGCGCTGGTACGGGGAGTTGCACCACCATCGCGAGGACGGCACAGTCACGCCCTTGTTGGTGTCTTTGGTGCACTTGCAGGGCGAGAACGGCGGCCCGGCCCATTGCATCGGCCACGCGCACGACCTTACCGAATCCCTCGCGGATAAAAAGCGCATCCATGACTTGGCCTACCGCGACGCGTTGACCGGTTTGCCCAACCGCATCGTGTTGACCGAGCGTGTCGATCAAGCGATCGCCATGGCGCAGCGTGACGGCCATGGGTTTGCGGTGATGTTCATTGATTTGGACCGCTTCAAATACGTCAACGACACCCTGGGGCACAGCTTTGGCGACATGGTCTTGGTGCAGGTGGCGAACCGGGTCAAAAAATGCTTGCGGCCTTATGACACGATTGCCCGGTTGGGCGGTGATGAATTCGTGATCATCCTCCACCAAGCCGACATGCACACCTGCGAGCTCGTCGGTCAGCGCATCCTCGATGTCCTGGCAGAGCCCTTTGAGCGTGATGACATGCGCTTCATCGTCACCTGCAGCATCGGTGTGGCCATGTACCCTGACGACGGCACCTCGATGACCGAACTCATCAAGAATGCCGATGACGCGATGTACGCGGTCAAAGACCACGGTCGCGCTGCCTTGCGGTTTTACCAGCGGCAAATGAACGTCGATTTGGTGGCCCGCATGAAGCTCGACCATGCGATGCGCCAGGCGCTGGTTCAAGGGGACTTCCGTCTGCACTACCAGCCGCAAATGGACATTGGCAACGGTCAATTGATCGGTGCAGAGGCATTGATCCGCTGGCGTGACCCTGAAATGGGCGAAATATCCCCAGGCCGTTTCATCCCTGTGGCTGAAGAGACCGGCTTCATCGTGGCGATTGGTGATTGGGTGTTGGCCGAAGCTGTCCGGCAAGCCGCACTGTGGCACGGACGAGGGTTCTCAATTGCCGTGTCGGTGAACGTTTCAGCCCCCCAGTTCCAACAAAAAGGGTTTGTGGAGAAAGTCGCCCGCATCCTCGGCGATGCCAACTTGCCTGCTGACCTGCTGGAGCTGGAGTTGACCGAGAGCATCCTGGTGGGCGAAGGCGACGAGGTGTACCTGCTGCTGCGCCGCTTGGCCGACCTCGGCGTGCGTTTAGCCATTGACGACTTTGGCACAGGGTATTCCAGCTTGGCTTACCTCAAGCGCTTTCCCGTTCACCGCCTCAAGATTGACCGGTCCTTCGTCATGCACTTGCCCGACGACGAAAGTGACATGGCCATCACCAATGCCGTCATCAACATGGGGCATGCACTCAAGCTCAAAGTGATCGCCGAAGGTGTTGAGACCGAACGCCAAAGGGCCTGCCTGGAAGAGGCCGGTTGCGATGAGTTTCAGGGTTATTTACGCTCGCCGGCATTGCCACCGCAAGACTTTGAAGCGTTTTTGCAGACAGCCACAATCGATCAGGTTTCTGCGTCCTGAGGCAGGGTAAACCGGTCTGCACGGGCTTGTGGCCACCAGGTGCGGTACACCGGGTGCAAGTCACTGCGGTCTTCTTGGAGCAGACCATTCAATGGCACCTGAGGCACCAAACCCGAGAGCAAGCGCACTTCGTTTTCGTTCACCCGTCGCACGATGTGGTGAGGGCCGATGTCCGACGGGTGCTTCAAACCTGCTGCCTGGATCAACTCGCGCAAGGCGCTCAACGTCTGTTGGTGAAATTGGAAAACCCGCTCTGTTTTATCAGGCACCACCAACGCACGTTGCCGTACCGGGTCTTGTGTGGCTACGCCAGTGGGGCAATGGTCTGTGTGGCAGTGTTGGGCCTGGATGCAGCCGAGCGCAAACATGAACCCACGCGCACTGTTGCACCAGTCGGCCCCCAAGGCCATCATGCGCACCACGTCAAAGGCACTCACCACCTTGCCTGCTGCACCCAGGCGAACCTTGTTGCGCAGGCCTATGCCTTTGAGCGTGTTGTGCACCAGTTGCAAACCTTCTTGCAGCGGTGCGCCCACGTGGTCCGTGAACTCCAGGGGTGCCGCCCCTGTGCCGCCCTCGGCACCGTCCACCACGATGAAGTCCGGCGTCAAGCCCGTGCGTTGCATGGCCTTGGCAATGGCAAACCATTCCCACGGGTGACCCACACACAGTTTGAACCCTGTGGGTTTGCCGCCCGACAACTCACGCAACCGCGCCACAAACTGCAACAACTCGATGGGTGTGCTGAACTCGCTGTGGCTGGCCGGTGACACGCAATCGGTGCCTACCGGTACCCCTCTCGCTTGCGCGATTTCTGGTGTGACTTTGGGGCCCGGCAATACACCACCATGGCCGGGCTTGGCCCCTTGGCTCAATTTGATCTCGATCATCTTGACCTGTGGGTCGGTGGCGTTGGCCTTGAATTTTTCTGCGTTGAACGAGCCGTCATCGTTGCGGCAACCAAAGTAGCCGGAGCCGATTTCCCAAATCAAATCGCCGCCGTGTTGGCGGTGGTGCATCGAGATCGACCCTTCCCCCGTGTCGTGGGCAAAGCAGCCCTTGCGGGCGCCCGCATTGAGCGCCAATATTGCGTTGGCCGACAAGGCACCAAAGCTCATGGCAGAGATGTTGAACACGCTGATGTCGTAAGGCTGCGCGGTGTTGGGCCCCACGGTCACGCGGAAGTCATGTGACGCAATGCGGGTCGGGGCCATCGAATGGTTGATCCACTCGTAGCCGTCGATCCCCACATCCAGCTGCGTGCCAAACGGACGTTTGTCGGATTCACCTTTGGCCCGGGCGTAGACCAGTGAGCGTTGCGACCGCGAGAACGGTGCTTTGTCGGTGTCGTTTTCTATGAAGTACTGGCGAATTTCGGGGCGTATGAATTCGAGCAAAAAGCGCAAATGACCGATCACCGGGTAGTTGCGCAAGATAGACCGTTTGGTTTGCAACACGTCATGCAAGCCCACGAGGCACAGCAATGCGAAGCTGACCAAGGGCAACCCCCCCATGCCAGACCGCCAAACCGACCCCGCGCTCACCAGCGTGCCGATGACGCAAAAGCACAGGGCGAGGTAGCGGAGGGGGAACACAGCATTCAGGTGTTGCAACATGGACAGGCC